>JAGOVD010000011.1 GCA_018060905.1 Minisyncoccota bacterium | reverse complement strand
CTCCAGTATGTCGATGACATCACGGCGCGTATCGTACCGTTTGCAAACAATATTTATAACCCAGAACACGGCACGCATGTGACCGGGTTCAAGACCGCGCTCACGCGTATTTTAAATACATACGGCAAGAAAAATAACCTCATCAAAGATGCAGACGGACCGTTCTCAGGTGATGATGTCCTCGAAGGTCTCACAGTGGTGATTTCGGTCAAGCTCGCTGAGATTCAGTTTGAGGGTCAGACCAAAGCGAAGCTTGGCTCGATGGAAGCACAGGGGGCAACCACGACTGTGTTTGGTGAAGCATTTGCCACATTTCTAGAAGAAAACCCTGACCAGGCAAAGGCAATCATTATGAAAGTATTGCTTGCACTCCGCGCTCGCAAGGCAGCCAAAGCTGCCAAGGATTCAATACTCCGTAAAGGTGCCCTTGAAGGCATGACACTCCCCGGCAAGCTCGCCGACTGTCAGACCAAGGATGCAGAAGACGGTGAGATATTCATTGTTGAAGGGGACTCTGCGGGTGGTACTGCCAAGATGGGGCGCGACCGACGCACACAAGCAATACTTCCATTACGAGGAAAGATTCTCAACGTCGAACGCGCACGTCTTGATCGTATGCTCGGCTCTGAGCAGATCAAGAACCTCGTCATTGCTATGGGTACATCGATCGGGGACACCTTTGATATCGAGAAAATCCGCTACCACAAGATCATCATCGCAACCGATGCGGACGTCGACGGAGCACATATCACGACGCTCATCCTTACGCTCTTTTACCGATACTTCCGTCCTGTCATCGACGCTGGTTATATATACATCGCACAACCACCGCTCTATAAGATCAAAAAAGGGAAAGAAGTTTTCTATGCGTACACTGACGATGAAAAAGCAGCAATTATCGGCAAGACTGCTGATATAGAAGTGATCGGAGAAGGTGAAGCCGCTCAAAACAATGACGACGATGAGGTAGAGGAGTCTGACGAAGATGACACCAAGGGAAAGGAAAAGCGAGTGGCAAAAATTTCAGTCCAGCGGTACAAAGGTCTCGGAGAAATGAATGCCGAAGAGCTTTGGGAGACGACTATGGATCCAAGTCGCCGCGTGCTCAAACAAGTTGGTATCGATGATGCCGAAGAAGCAAATCAAATCTTTGATATCCTCATGGGAAGTGAAGTTGCTCCTCGCAAATCATTCATCCAGTCCAATGCCAAAATGGCAAATTTGGATATATAACAGTAACACTAATCCACCTCGAGGAACTCATGCTATAGTTACTCATATTCTATGAAAATCATTTCCTTTTTCAAAATCACCCCTGCAATCTTCTTCGGCATCGCTGCGCTCTTTTTTACACTCCATACCGTGGACACTTTTGCTGTTGTCAATGTTCCTATTGGGAATTCTCCCGGCTATGCGATCGCTGTTGGAACCAAGGTGTATATTGCGAACCAGACTGATGACACAGTGTCAGTGATTGATTATCTAACTCATACAGTACTTGCTACAATAACCGTCGGTGATGACCCTTATGCTATGACTTCAGTGGGCAATAAAGTTTATGTCATTAATCGCGGAAGCACTTTTGTATCAGTTATTGATACGACTACTGACAGTGTGATTGATAGTATTACGACATCGGCCTCTAATTATTATCCTATTGCCGCAGGTAACAAGATCTATATACCGAGTCAAAATGCAAACGTAGTTCATGTGATCGATACCACAATAGATGAGGTTGTTGCAAACATTTCTGTTGCAAACAATCCGTACGCAATAGCGGTAGTAGGAAATAAAATATATGTGACGAGTCAATTTACAACGGCAGTTAATGTTATTGATACAGATACTGATACTGTACTTAGTACAATAGGAATAGCAGGGGGATCACCAAGCTTTCTAACTGTTGTTGGGACAAAGATATATGCTGCAAACTCGGCCGGGTTAAGTGTTGCGGTCATTAATACATTAACTGATACTCTTACTTCTACTATCTTCTTCAATGGGAACGTCGCTTTTTTGAGTGCTATAGGTACAAAATTGTACGTTCTAGATTCTGATAGTAATACGGTATCAGTTGTCGATACTACATCCGATACTATTGTTGATACCATTGCTGTTGGGCAAGGGCCTACTTTTTCTTCAATACGAGGTACATATTTATATGTCTTGAATTTAGCATCTTCCTCTATATCTGTTATTGATACCAATACTGATACTGTAATAGACACTATTAGTGTAGTAGATTCTTATCCACGATACTCTGCAGTTCTGGGCTCAGAACTTTATTTTAGCAATGAGACTGCTAATTCAGTCTCCATCCTCGACACCACCACCATCCCATCCCTCCTCCCAAACCTCACTTCCTTCAGCACCTCTGCAGCCTCTGGCTCATACGATACAGGAGATACCATCACAATAACCGCTCACTTCGGCCGCACTCTTGCCTCAGGCAGTACAATGACCGTCCTCTTAAACAGTGGTGCAAGCGTTGTCCTTGATCAAGTCTCAGGTGTAACTCTCTCTGGTGCATACACTATACAAAGCGGTGACTCTTCCCCTGATCTTGCAGTTACAAGCATCACTTCTGCCTCCGTCACTGATGTAACCAACACCTATACCCGCACCTCATACGACCTTCCTTCATCTCAAGGAGACTTCACCATATTCGAAGGAGAAAACTCTTTCATCACCCGCAATCTCGGAGACACCAAGAACATAGTTATCAACCAAGCTCCCATCACACTTGATACTGGTTCACACCCATACCAAATCTCCTCCTCCATCAATGGATATCTCTATGTTGCAAACCAAGGCGCAGGCACGGTCTCCGTCATCAACATTGCAAGTGGTCTCGTCACCGACACCATCACCGTTGGTTCAGAACCATACGGACTTGCAGCAGTGGGCACCAAACTCTATGTGGCAAACACGGGTTCTGACACCGTCTCCGTCATCGATACCACTGACAACAGCGTCACGAGCATCTCCGTTGGTGTCAAACCATACTATGTGGCAACCATCGGCACCAATGTCTATGTCACCAATGGTGCATCAAACACCGTCTCAGTCATCGACTCCGATACTGACACCGTGACTGCAACGATCCCTGTTGGCCTATACCCCCGTGGCATCAAAGCACACGGCACTGACCTCTACGTTGCAAACTACGGAGACCCCAACTACTCAGGCGGCAACTATATCTCCGTCATCAACTCACTCAACAATACCGTCTCAGACACCATCATCCTCCCTGCAGGAAGTGATGGTCCACGGGGTGTCACTGCACTTGGATCAAATATATATGTCACAAACTTCCGTTCAAACAATGTCTCCGTCATCAATACGGCAACGAATGCTATCACTGCAACCATCTCTGTCGGCACTGGTCCTCGCGGTATTGTCGGACTCGGTACCAACCTCTATGTTGAAAACTTCGATGACGGCACTATCTCAATCATCAATACAAACAACAACACTGTCACAAGCACTGTCGATGTCGGTCACTCACCAGCAGGAATGAGTATGGTTGGTACTGACATATACATCAGTGCATTCCAAGATGACAAACTTCGTATCTTAGATACAACAACAGGGGAGCTAACTCTAGACACCACAGCCCCAACACTTGCTGAAGTCACTCCTGTTCCAACACCAAGTACGACAACAACTCCTTCATATACCTTCTCCTCTGATGAAGCAGGTACCATCACCTATGGAGGGTCTTGCACATCAAGTACAACATCTGCAACAACAGGAAACAACACCATCACCTTCAGTACCCTCGCTACTGGTACCTACACAGACTGTACAATCACTATCACTGATACTGCATTAAATGCTTCAACTCCTCTCTCAGTCACCACTTTCACGATCACTGAACCTTCTTCAAGCAGTGGCGGAGGTTCTTCCGGCGGCTCCCGCCCACAAACCCCTGACCCCGTCACCTGTCCAGCAGGACATCTCTTCAGCTCGCTCACCGGCAAACGCTGTACTGCATTCACACCTTCAACACCATCCACCACTCCAATCACTCCTTCCACTGTACCAACATTCACCCGCACTCTCAAACTCGGTATGACCGGAGATGATGTCAAAGCACTCCAGAAATACTTAAACACTCACAACTTCCCAGTCTCACTCACTGGTGCAGGTTCTCCTGGCAAGGAAACTACCTTCTTTGGTGCAAAGACCAAAGCTGCCATCATCAAATTCCAACTTGCAAACAAGTTGCAAGGGGATGGGGTGGTGGGACCAAAGACAAAAGAAGTGATTGCTACACACTAATTCAAAAACCCTCCGCTCGGAGGGTTTTTGAATGTCTTTTGTATATCGAAAGGTTATCCGAGGGCTTTCTTGATGAGGGCTTTGAGTTCGACGATGTGGGCTTCTTTATCTCCTGCAAGCTTTGTCCAAAAGGCTTTTTCTTCATCTGAAAGTGATTCACCGGTGTAATTGTTCTGTATACGCCAGAGACTCTTGGACTCCTGGGTGAGCTGATGCATGAGGTTGTATGTGTTATTTTGTTCCATAGAGGGCAGTATAGCATATCGATTGTATGGTATGCTCAAGAAAAGCCCACACCATGACAGAGATACCGCGAATTCTGATTGTTCATGCGAGTGAAAATGTAGATACTATAAAAGCATTTCTTTTAGAAAAATTTCCTGTTTTTGAAGGTCCTGAGCAAATACGAACAACACATATCGATTTTCTCTACAGTAAATTGATTGTAGAGCGGGACCACTTTGATATTTTGATTGCGACCGAGGGCACACCAGTGTTGAAGGTTGAGCTGACATTGCGAGCACTTCGAGAGCGCAAAATCCCGCTTGTGATCGGCAAGGTCATACTACCGGAATTTAAGTTAATCAAAATCAATCTCAAAGATTGGGTATTTACTTCAAACTCGTAAAGAAGATAGCATTCTCGTTATCTTCTTTTATTTTCTCTCCTTTATTTCTGAGACAAGTCTTTCGAGGAGGATGTCTACTGTCATCTCCGCTTTGCTTCCATCGCGAAGCTCAACCGCATACGTCCCTGACTCTATTTCTTTGTCGCCGAGGACAATGATGTAGGGAATGTGCATTGATTTTGCCGCATGGATGCGTTTGCCGAGTGAGTTGTTGTCATCATAAAGCTCGCTACGGATCATTGCGCCTCGAAGGAGTGATTGGAGTTTCTTTGCTTCAGCGACATGGGTCTCTTTGACCGGTATGATAGCCACCTGAAGCGGTGCGAGCCATGTCGGGAAGTTGCCCCCATAGTGCTCGGTGAGAAATCCGATGAAGCGCTCGTGTGTCCCCAGTGGTGCGCGGTGGATACACAGTGGAGTCTTCATCTTGCCGTCAGAGTCAGTATACGTGAGTCCAAATCGTGCAGGCACGGCGAAGTCGACTTGGTTGGTCGCGAGTGTGAATTCTCGTCCGATAGCACTCCATACCTGGACGTCAATCTTGGGTCCATAAAATGCAGCTTCATTTTGTACTTCGACAAAGGGGATGTTTGCATCAACGAGTACCTTGCGTACCATTGCTTCAGTTTTTCCCCAGAGTTCTGGTTCGTTGACGTACTTTTTACCGAGATGCGCCTTGTCATGAAGCGAGAGTCGCATGACATACTTTTCGATACCAAAGATCTTGAAATATCTGAGGTAAAGGTCGTTGACCTTGCCAAACTCTTCGGCAAATTGTTCTTCGGTACAGTAGATATGAGCGTCGTTCATTTGGAGTGCTCGCACGCGCATGAGGCCAAAGAGTTCACCACTCTTTTCGTGACGATAGCAGGTACCGTATTCTGCAAGACGAAGGGGGAGGTCACGATAGCTTTTGGGTTCAGCGGCAAAGATCTTGTGGTGGTGTGGGCAGTTCATGGCCTTCAAGTAGTACTTGCCACCTTCGTATTCCATCGGAGGATACATCGAGTCTTCGTAGTAGGGAAGGTGTCCTGAGGTGAGGTACATCGACTCTTTGGCGAGGTGTGGGGTGCGGACGCGCACGTATTCTTGTTCGAACTCGGATTCTTTGGCGAGGCGCTCAAGCTCTTCGATCATTGCGGCACCGTTCGGGAGCCAAAGTGGAAGTCCGCCACCGACGTCGTCGTCAAATGCAAAGAGGGACATTTCTTTGCCGAGTTTGCGATGGTCGCGCTTCTCCGCTTCGATACGCATCTGCAAGTACTCATCAAGTGTTGCTTTTGATTCGAATGCAAATCCGTAGATGCGGGTGAGCATTGGATTTGCTTCGCTTCCACGCCAGTACGCACCAGCAACACGATCGAGTTTGAATGAATCAGGATCGATAGCACTCAAGTCATCGATATGTCCACCACGGCAGAGATCAACGAAGCTTCCCATCGTATAAAGGGTGATTGGTTCACCGCGGTCTGCGATTTCGTTGATGAGTTCAGTTTTGAATTCATTGCCTTTGTAGTGTGCGAGCGCCTCGTCTTTTGATACTTCTTTGTGGGTGACAGTCTTCCAGGTAGGGAGAAGTTCTTTCATTTTCTTTTCGAGTGCAGGCAATGCATCGACACCAACGGGCGCATCAAATTTCGCATCATAATAAAATCCATCATCAATCGATGGTCCAAGGGTGAGTTTCGCAGTCGGGTAGAGCTCCATAATAGCTGCTCCGAGGAGGTGGGCGAGGGAGTGGCGCTGGTTGGCGAGGTGTTCAGGTGTCATCCAAAAACTATACCACGTATGGCGATTTGAGCGATGCTTGACAAAACAACATTTTTTGGTAGATTGCTTTAAACAAACATAGTGTTATGACACACGAAGTACTTTTAGCGAAACTGTGGGTTTTGAAAACTGCAGGATTTATTTTGCGGATTCCAGGAGGTTCTAGTCGGAAAGGAGATCACTCATCATTCGTAGCTATTTATAGGAGCAACAAAGATTTTGAAATAGAAGTTTTGGTTGTTCCATATAATCCAACAATAACAATTGAAAGAAAATATGATGAAGATGAGTTTGATGAGGTTCCTGTAGGATCGCTCGCACTAAAGGTGAGCGAGCAAACAGGGGTCAAAATTTATGACCCAATCAGGATCGGTCTTCAGGAAGCAAAAAATAATCGTTCCGAAGTTAGGTCAGAAAAACATTTGAAATTGCTGTACATCACCGACAAGTATGACGATTCCGGCATTAGAGTTATTGGCACCACTGATGGGAGACTTGATCCACCAGAGTGGGTACCTATCAATCTTTTAAAGAAACATCTTTGCCCGCAACACCAGTGGATGATCCCAATTATTGAAAACCACTTAATTTCGCAAACCATGTAAATGAAAGCCTTAGTTCAATATTGAATTGGGGCTTTTTTATTTACTTTTTTTCATATATAGGCTATGATACTTTTCATATGGTAGTACGAATGAGACACACCCGAGCGCATACGGCCAATCGCCGAAGCCACCACGCATTGAAAGCACCTGCATTGTCGACTGACAAAACAGGGACTGTGCACCTCCGCCACCGCGCATCTATCGACGGCATGTACAAGGGGCGACAAGTTGCCGGCGACCCGGTCAAGAAAATCATGAAAAAGCAGGGCAAGAAACCCGCAAAAGCTCCGGCGAAAAAGAAGGTCGCAAAGAAAAAGTCAAAAAAATAACAGCCTAATCATTTTGTACCTTTAATTCAATCATCATTATGGCCAACCGCCACCTCTCCAGATCAATCGTTCTTCAATCATTATTCGAATGGGACTTCGGCAATAAACCGGAGGATTTGAAGCCGATTATAGATCGCAATACCGCAGAATTTGCACCAGGACATAATGATCAGACATTCATCTATACGCTTGCAGAACTTGTCCAGCGCAAGCAGACAATCATTGATGATATTTTGATGAAGGCTGCGCCAGAGTGGCCACTTGAGAAGATTTCTAATGTCGATCGAAGTATTTTGCGTATGGGGCTCGCTGAGCTCCTCTTTGGCGACCGTGAGCAAGTTCCTCCCAAGGTTGCCATCAACGAGGCGATTGAGCTCGCCAAGACCTTCGGTGGTGAAAACAGTGGTAAATTTGTTAACGGTGTCCTCGGTGCCGTGTACAAAGAGATTGGTGAACCGGGCAAAGATCAGATGTCGAAGCCTCGTTCGCCAAAGGTCAAAGAGCCAGAGGAACCAATCGATATCACGAAGCTTCCTATCGAAGCAAAAGGTGGGGGTATAGTCCATGCGCGACATGATGGTGTCGACTACGTAGCGTTGGTGCACGATGTCTTTGGGTATTGGACATTACCCAAAGGTGGTACTGAAGAAGGCGAGACGATAGAGCAGACAGCGAAGCGTGAGATCGAGGAAAAACTCGGCATTCCAGTGACTGAACTTGGTCCAGAGATTGGTTCTATCGAATACGTCGCATCTCATCCTGAAAAAGGAAAGCTCTTGAAAAAGGTTGTATTCTATCTTGCAGAGGCAGAGTATAGAGAACTCGACCTCCACACCAATGGTGGCTTGGACAAGGCGCAATGGTTCCAACTCCATGAAGTAGTTGACCTGACGATATATGATGATATATTGCCATTGATCGCAAAGGCGATCGGACTTATTAGTAAGTAGGGTACAGGTTGTAGGTTAGAGGTGATAGTTCTATCACCCATAGCCTATCGTCTGTAACCTTTAACCTTCTACCTATAACCTATTTATGAAAGATTTCAGCACATTTGAACAAGCTATAGGCGTCACTTTCAAAGACAAGACCATCCTCACACAGGCATTTATCCACCGCTCATACATCAACGAAAATCCACGCTCAGGACTTGAGCACAACGAACGTCTCGAATTCCTCGGCGACGCAGTCATCGAGCTCGTCGTTACTGACTACCTCTATCGCAACCATCCGACGCAACACGAAGGCGATCTCACCGCGTACCGGAGTGCACTCGTCAATGCTGTCATTATGGGCGAAGTCGCATCGAGTCTCAATATGAACGACTACCTCCTCCTCTCCAAAGGTGAGCAAAAGGACACGGGTCGTGCACGACAGACCATCCTCGCCAATACATACGAGTCATTTGTCGGTGCACTGTACCTCGACCAAGGCTACGCTTCCTGTGATGTATTTGTCACGAAGACACTCCTCACGAGACTCGATGACATCATCAAGACTAAGTCATGGAAAGATGCCAAGAGTCAGATCCAAGAAGAAGCCCAGGAGCGACTCGGCGTTACTCCTTCGTACAAAGTAATCGGCGAAGTCGGCCCTGACCATGACAAACATTTTACCATCGGTGTATTTTTTGGCGACAAAAAAATTGCCGAGGGGAAAGGGAAATCAAAACAAGAAGGAGAACAGCAGGCAGCGCTTGCAGCTCTCGAAGCAAAAGGGTGGTTGTAAAACTCCGAAAAATGCCACGATTTGCCGTCGCGTAATTTTTATCCTGTTGATAAAGGCATAGCAAAAAGAAGCGTATTTGCCGTCTTTCGCAAGCTGACTGAGCTGAGAAGGAGCGATTTTTCAGCAGAAAAATACGCGACGGCAAATACGCTTCTTTTTGTGAAGCCCATAGTGGTATAATCAATCATCATGCGTCACGTACAAAACAACCGCATAGATGCTTTTCATATGTATTCAGGTCGATTTATCTCAATAATCTATACAGATTGCAATAACAGCCTTCTGTTTCGTGCGTGATGCGTCTCCAGCATATCGACATCGCCGGATTTAAATCGTTTGCCAAAAAGAGCACACTCTCGTTTGATACACCGGTCACGGCAGTGGTTGGTCCCAATGGGTCGGGCAAGTCCAACGTCGTCGAAGCATTTCGTTTCGTCCTCGGTGAACAGTCCATGAAAAGTATGCGTGGCAAGGTCGGCGCAGACCTTATCTTTCGCGGGTCAAATGGTGCTGCGAGACTCTCTCGTGCAGCGGTTTCGATTACATTTGATAATACAGACAAAGTTTTTGCTTTTCAAAATACCGATGAAACCGGCAAGGCACCACTCCTCTTTGATACGATTACGTTTACCCGTGAGCTCTTTGCTGATGGGACGAGCAAGTACTCGATGAATGGGACAGAGATCAGACTTAAGCAAATGGTCGAGCTCCTCTCATCGGTCAACATCGGCGCATCGAGCTACCACATCATTTCACAAGGTGAAGCGGATAGTATTCTCCGTGCAAGCCCTCGCGATCGTCGCGAAATGCTCGAAGAAGCACTCGGCCTCAAGATCTACCACTATCGCATCAAGGAGAGCGAATCCAAACTCGCCAAGTCCGCGGAAACACTCAAAGAAGTGCAGGCACTTCGTCGGGAGCTTGCACCGCATTTGAAATTCCTTGCAACACAGGTGCAAAAGATTGAAAAAGGCCGTTCGATTCGCACCGAGCTCGAGACAACACTCCTCCAATATCTCTCTACAGAGCGAGATCATCTCGCGCACGAAGATCGTCGTCTTCACGATGCAGTGAGCCTCATTGAACGCAAGAAACATGACCTCGAACAAACACTTGCATCGCTTCCTGGGCAAGGACAGGTCGAAGACACTCACGGTGCAGATATCGCAAAGGCAAAAACACTGATTCAATCGCTTCGCGAAAAGCGCCGTGTCCTCGAGAGTCGTATTGGCCGTCTAGAGGGTATGATCGAAGTTGAACGCCGTATGCTCACGGAACGCAGTCAAGCCATTGTGGATGGTCCTGCGATCTCATTTGCACCGACGGAGTACACACAACTCCTTGCTGATATCGAATACTTCATCACGTCGATCAAGGGCGCTGCGACGCTCGAAATCGTCCAGAGTGCAATCGCTCGTATTGATCCTATCCTTGTATCGCTCAAGGCTCGTCAGCCACAGGTAGCGGTAGCAACACCGGCGCCACAGCAAACAAACAACCTCAAAGAGACCGCACATGAACTCGAAGACCTTGAACGGGAACTGCAGACACTCATCAACCAAGAATCCGATGCAGAACATGCACTGCGGTCACTCGAAACGAAACGCGAGGAACAGCAACGCACCCTCCAGAGTGCGACAACGACACGCTACGAAGTCCTCGGTGAGCTCACCAACTGTAACGCCGAGCTCAGCATCCTCTCAGTGAACAAGGCGTCGTTTGCAGAACGCAAAGAATACTTTGATGCTGACCTCAAAGAAGCGGCATTTCTCTTTGGCCCCCAATTTTTACACGTACTCAAAGATATGCACGGTATGCCCGAGCTCAATCTCCACGATGTGAAGCGCAGTATTGATCGACTCAAAATCCGCCTCGATGAACACTCAGGCATCGGCAACGATGTCGTCGGGGAGTATGAGACTACCGTTGAACGAGATGCATTTCTCGCACGCGAAGTCGCCGATATCGAGGGAAGTATTCGCAACCTCGAATCACTCATCATCGATCTCAAAAAGGTGCTCGATGACAAGTTCACGACCGGAGTCACGGTTATCAATGAACGCTTTGGAGAATTTTTCAAGACGATGTTTGGCGGGGGAGGCGCATTCCTCTCGATTACGATTGAGAAAAAGAAGAAGCGCAAATCCGATGAGGATCTGGAGCTTGGCCAAGAAATCCCCGAAGAAGACGATGATCGTTTCCTTGAGCGTGGTATCGATGTCCATGTGAGCTTGCCAGAAAAGAAAGTGAAAGAGCTCACGATGCTCTCAGGGGGCGAGCGCTCACTCGTTTCTATTGCGCTCCTCTTTGCTATCTCACAGGTCAATCCACCGCCATTCCTCGTCCTCGACGAAACGGACGCAGCACTCGACGAGGCCAACTCCCGTCGCTATGGCGATATGGTAGAACGTCTCAGTGCCTACTCACAGCTCATCGTCGTCACTCACAACCGCGAGACGATGTCCCGCGCCTCTGTCCTCTACGGCGTCACCCTCGGCGCCGACGGCGCTTCCAAACTCCTCTCAATCAAATTTGACGAAGCTGTGAAAGTGGCGAAATAAGATGAGAAAAATTGGAGAAGGGTATCACTATAGTGTGTATGATCTCGGAAACAACCGTGTCTTAAAGCGACAAAAAAAGAAATGGAGAGTATTGTTGTACATACTTTTTGTAAACTGTTTTCTTCCGCGAACCGTTCGGGAGTATAAAAATGCACTTCGAAATATTGAAGAGACCAAATATGTATACAAGGGTATCCAAGAAAGATTTGCTGACCTTAAATTATTTGGCCATCCAGTTTTTCTGCAAGGAATCGATTATGAACAAGACAAGGTTACAATATTTAAAAAGGCTTTGTTGATAGAAATAGATGAATCTATAAAATTATATATCCATAAATATATTCAAAGTATCCACAAACTTTGGCGTCATGGGTGCCATGAAAAAGTATTCAACTTCACCATAAACACCGGTATAGAAAAAGACGGCACAATTGTCCTTATAGATTTTAATGAGATTTCTTTTGATAAAGAAGATGCACGTAAAGATATTTTGAACCAAACATGGAAACATCGATGGTCGTATACCCATCTTCGCCTACTACTTTCTTCGCGAGAGATTCAAGATTTTTACCAGAGGAGAATGGAAGAAGAGCTAACCACAGAGAAATTAGAATCATTGTGGGAGATAGGCCTACGAGAAGTAAACATATCTAAATAAAAAAGGCTTACAAATTGTAAGCCTTGTAAAGAACGGTAAATCTGTTACGAGGTACCACCTCCATCGAAAAGGGTGGGAACATATTCAATAATATCTGCACCTAAATTTAGATAGTTGGTCAAAAATTCAGGATTTCTACGGAATATGTAATCTATGTCATAAATGACGTAATTGCCACGTGCCATACCATATGAAAGAATTGCCCGCGTCCCCTCTATCACTTTTGGAGAATTAATAGTGATCAGTTTTTGGGAAAATGATCGATCTTCCTCTGCAATTCCTAATATGCAAACTCGCTGGTTGTCATACCAATCAATAGACATCCCCATTTGTTTGAGTATTGGGACATACTTGAATCCGTTTTGGTACATCCAATTGTTGATAATAGTACTTGTTTTATTGTCCATATTCATACTGGCAAAATTGACAGTGGAAGGAAGAAAATCAACGGCATGCGACGGCCATGGCCCCGGGTTTACAATGTATACTCGGCGATTGTTATGTCCTTTTTCTTTCGCAAGTGTTTCATCTGGGGCAAATACAGATCTTGATCCAAATATTTTCACACCTTCTCCATGAACAATTTCCAACTTTGCACCAAGCTGCTCAAGAAGTTCAGCTGTCCATATGATTCCTCGCGTGAGTCTTGTTTCGAGGAACACATCATCGGTTCGATTTATTATGCACCCCACTGCAGAGCCATAGAAATCAACATGGTCTGGTTCAAGGTGTACAACTACTCCTTTGAGGTTATTCGAACCAAGGATAGCGATAGTTGACCCCTCACCGACTACTGTTGCGCCCATTTCTCGTATCAATTCGATAAGCTGTTTGATATGAGGCTCTTGAGCAATACCGGAAATTTTGGTCCAGTACTTTGTTGTCTTTGCAGCGAGCAGGATGATATTTTCAGTCGGAGTTACCTGAGGATTTCGAAATATTGCAGAGCGCACCGGATATTCTAGTTGGCCTCTTTCTACGATATCGTCATTTCGAATCGATGCAGTTGGGTCTTCTTCTGAATACTCTGGAAGTTTGAACGTTATAGTGTTGTCAGTGACTGTACACGCTACGCCAAATTTTTTGAAATATTCTACATGTCCCTCGTATCCACGTTGTCCTAGATCGCATCCTGATGCAACAGGTATAGTGGCTTGGCCGAGTATTCCTAGTAATGGACCTGCGAACAAATACCCCGCCTGCATGTCTTCAACAAATTTTTGAGGAACAATGGTTGTGGTGATGTTTCTGCAACAAATAGTGATAGTTGCAGTACCATCCTCAACTTCTGCACCAAGCGCTCTCATGATTGAAAGCAATTTTAAGACATCAGGGCTTCGAGGGAAACCTATATAGGTCATTTTATCCTTGGTCAGGAGCGCTGCCGCGATTTTGGGCAACGCTTCATTTTTGTTTGGAGCAATTTTCAATACTCCATTTAATGGTTTTCCACCATTGAGGCGGATGTTTTTTATCTGATTCATTTTGTAAAAGTTTTGTTTGTTGGGATTATACACGTATTTGAGAAATTGCAAATATGTTGTGTAATGCAGTAAGATTTGGAGAAGTTGACAGATTTTGAAAGGGGAGTATAGTGTGGTTCTG
>JAGOVD010000041.1 GCA_018060905.1 Minisyncoccota bacterium | reverse complement strand
TAAACGTGTCGCGATATGAAAAAAAGGTATAATATACTCACTATATGAAAATACTACTGACCGGCGGGGGAACAGGGGGGCACTTTTATCCGCTCATTGCCATTGCCGAAGAAATCAACCGTATTGCGGACGAGGAGCGTATCATCAACCTCAAGCTCTACTACATGTCTGACAACCCATACGATGCAGGACTCCTCGAAGAGCAATTCATCACCTATATACCGATAGTATCGGGTAAGTTGCGTGTACACTTATCGTTACAAAATATTTTGTTCAACATCAAGAGCGTTGTTACTGTTTTCTTTGGTATCATCGGTGCACTTTTCAAAGTATTTAAACTCTATCCTGACGTTGTGGTCAGCAAGGGTGGGTATGCGAGCTTTCCGGTACTTATGGCAGCACGACTCCTTCGTATTCCGGTGATTATCCATGAATCTGATACAGTACCGGGTCGGGTGAGTAAATGGTCCGGCAAGTTTGCGCGTAAGGTTGCGCTGTCCTATCCTGAAGCAGCCACATACTTTGCTGACACCAAAGTATCAGTCACTGGACAACCCATCCGCAAAAGCTATATTCATCCTGTTAAACAAGGTGCAAAAGAATTCTTTGACCTCTCACCAGACATGCTCACGGTCGGTATCTGGGGAGGGTCCCAAGGTGCGCGCACTATCAACGACGCTGTCGTCAACTGCATCGGAGAACTTCTCGATGACTACCAAGTCATCCACCAGACCGGTGAAAGCGACTTTGACGATGTAACTACCGAAGTCCGAATCATCATGGGCGACAACACCAAACGTAATCGGTACAAACCATTTACATTCTTGAACAACGTGCAGTCCAAAATGTTTGCAGGTGCAGTCGACATCGTCGTCTCTCGCGCAGGCTCATCACTCTTTGAGATTGCCGCATGGGGCAAGCCATCTATTCTCATCCCATATATTTACGCTCATGGTGACCATCAGCGCAAAAATGCGTACCACTATGCCCGCACCGGTGCCTGTGTCGTCATCGAAGAAGCAAACCTCACCTCATCAGTGCTACTCAATGAAATCAGGTCTATTTTAAATACAAAAGAGCGCTACGAGAGTATGTCGGGGCATGCACGAGCATTCTTTACCCCCGATGCTGCCCGCAAAATTGCGACTGAAGCTGTTACTGTAGCGATTAGCCACGAGAAGAAATAGAAGTAGTCTCCACCGCAGTCCGCATCGCATGAACAAACGTATATGAAGCTCCGAGCAAAAATACTTGTGCGGAGTAGTACATCCATACCAGGAGTCCGATAAGTGACGATGCGGTGCCAAAAATATCACTATGGACGAGTAACTGAATATATTCAGCGATAAGAATATTGCCCCCAATGAACAAGACTGCAGTTGCAAATCCTCCACGGATAAGTTCTCGCCAGCGAAGGGTACGGCGCGGAATAATGCGATAGATAAGTGTGAAGACGGCCGTACTGAGTGCCACTGGAACAATAATCTGAAACAGTGTTACAAACCCTCCAAAGACGCCAAGGGTCCCGGTTTTTGATTGAACGAGCGACAAGAGCACGGTGATAAGGATCGAGACGATCAGAAGCAGGGCAAGGATCGGCACAAGTGATAGAATGAGGATTTTTTCACGTACAAATGTTGTTATTTTTCTAAAAACAGGGAGTGTGTGGTTTGGATCTCCCGGAGCAGTGTGCCACAACTCGTTGAGATCAAGTCGCAACTCTGAAAATATACCCATCGTTGCGAGAATCAATGTTACGGCACTCACAATTGCGGCAGTGGTGCTGATATTTTGCAACGGTGTGTTGTGAAGGAGTTCACTAATGTATCGAGATGGCTCAGCACCAATAGTGGCAATGAGTTGGTGCATGAGTGTAATCTCAACCACATCTTTGCTAAAGAGCAGACTGCTCGCAGACACCACAAGGATGAGTAGGGGAACACAGGCAAGTGCTGAATAGTACGAAAGTGCTGCTCCCATGCGTGGTGCGTGGTGAGCTTTCCAGTGCCGAAATGTTTCGGCGACAATAGATTTCATCCCCAAAGTATAAACGTTCAGAGCTGAAATGTCATTGGATGTGCTGACTTTTGTTCGATGTGAGGTTATCCACAGTTTTTTTCTTGCATGTGAACGAACGTTCACCTATACTTACTATAGGTCGCATTAATCAATATAACGTTGTCCAAAATCACATGACACAAAATCAATACAAAAAAAATATCGCCCACCAGCTCCGTATACTCAACGAACGAATCGACTACAAGATTTTGCACGGGCAACGGTATGGCGAAGAATCTCGACAACATCGAGAGCTTCGCAGACAAATGCTCAAGCAATCCAAACGAGGATTTTTCAGTCGAATGATCCCTTCATTATTTCAATTCCAATAAACATATGACCCATTCAACTACACCCTTCAAAACACTCGTCCACAATGAACTGCAGCGTCTTCAGACGCTGATGACAGTACCAGCGTCCGATGGGCACTACGCGATACCGTCATACCGGTATACAAAGACCAATCGAAGCGCTACACTAATGAAACATAAGCCGAGCATGTACACAGGACTCCTCTCGTTCACTCGCGTGCTTCGATTCTTTCTCTTCTAACCTATGGAAACCAACTACAAACAACAACTGATCGCCTTTCACCAGTCCAAAAAACGGATGCCGACATATACCGAAATGATGAGCATGTTTGGGTTCAAGTCCAAAAATGCTGTCGCGCGCATCGTGACCAAGATGATTGCAGCGGGCATCGTCACCAAAGACAAGCTCGGGAGGTTGTTGCCAAGCGAGCTCTTTGACAGTACGCCACTCCTCGGATCAGTCAAGGCAGGATTTCCTGCATCAGTCGATGAGATTACCGATAGTCTCAACATCGAAGACTACCTTATCCAGAACAAGAGCAACACATACATCCTCGAAGTCGATGGCAACTCGATGATTGAGGCACACATCGCTGATGGAGATATGGTCATCGCAGAACGCACGACCAGTGCAAAACCTGGCGATATTGTTATTGCACAAGTAGATGGGGAATTCACTATGAAATATTTGCGTAAGACTGGTACGACCGTATGGCTCGAGCCCGCAAACAAAGATTTCAAACCCATCTATCCCAAACACGATCTCCAGATTGCCGCCGTTGTGAAAGGTGTGATTCGTAAATATTAAATCTTTTTGTATTCGACAAGTTTACCCGCTGCAATCTCTACCGCATCTGCCTTGCGGAGATGTTTTGCCGTTAGGGTAGTAGGGAGGATAGGAGAATGAGGACTATCATCAAGAGCTGCACCGATATCCCACAATTCTTCTTGCTCCGTAATCCACGTCTCACCAAAACGCCGTAGATCAAATGGCTTGGAGTAGTCACGCATTGTTTTGGTGCCGTCATCGAGGAAATACTCATGAAAATACGATAGTGCGAGTTCGTGGATAGTCTTGTAGATTGGTTCACGATACCGCAGGACTGCGTGATTGGTCTTGCTGATTGCGCCCCAGTATCCGTCTCGCTGAAAAAGTGCGACAACGTGATCAAGATCATGTTTCGTACTACGTAGATCTAATAAAAATGGCTTTTCACCGTGATACCAAAGCGCTGCCGCTGCAAAATACGCACCTTCGAGACAGTGGGCACATTGCGCCATAATCACGCGTCGAGGAGACATGCACGTCTCGCCCTGCTGCTCGAAGTTGTACGAAATACTATTGAGATAGTCCTGAATTTTGGCAGGAGTATTGAGCTTTTTAAAAAGCTTTTCTTCCTCGGAGGTAAGTACAAACATACCCTAGTATACCAGCTCACAAAGACGTCCGTTATGCTATACTGGCAGCCTTATGTCAAAAGGGGAAGCAATCGTGCGCTTTGACAGCGTATCATTTGAATATAGCTCAACCAAGCCC
>JAGOVD010000040.1 GCA_018060905.1 Minisyncoccota bacterium | reverse complement strand
CTCGGTACCTATGCACTCATTCAGCTCCGAGATATTCTCCTCCTCATCCTTGTATCGATTGTTATCGCGTCATTTGTTGAGGCTGGCGTTCATGCGCTCGCCAAGTACAAAATACAGCGAATGCTCTCGGTGCCACTTATTTTTGCAGTAACTATTCTTATTGTCTTTGCGATTTTTTATGCCTTTCTGCCGATTATTGTTCGGGAGCTCTCTGATATGCTTGCACTTCTCTTCCAGTATCTTCCAACAGGATCGACAATCAACAAACAATCTATCGACGGGGCGACACAGTTTGTGAGTACTCTCACGACAAATTATTCAGCTAACGATCTCCTGGTAAGTGTGAAAAATGCAGCGTCGCTCCTCTCGCAGGGCGCAACATCATTTATCGGATCAACATTTGGCGGATTGCTCGACTTCATCTTGGTCGTCGTCATGTCGTTCTATCTCTCGATTCAAGAAAAGGGGATTGACTCATTTTTACGATTGCTCACTCCTGCAAAAAACGAACACTATGTGCTCGACCTCTGGGCTCGCACCCAGCGCAAGATTGGGCTCTGGTTTAAGGGGCAGCTCCTCCTTGGGTTCATTGTCGGCGCTATTACGTTTATTGTGCTCGCACTCTTGGGGGTCAAGTATGCATTCTTGATTGGACTTATTACCGGTATTGCCGAGCTCATCCCGTTTGGCGTCATCTTTGCAGCGGTGCCGGCCATCCTCCTCTCCGTCATTGATGGTGGAGTATTTCTCGGACTTAAGGTACTCATCTTCTATGTGGTCGTCCAGCAGGTAGAGAGTTATGTGCTCAGCCCGATAGTTGCACGCCGTGTCGTCGGTATTCCACCACTCGTGGTGTTACTCGCATTTTTGGTCGGTATCACGCTCGCTGGGTTCTGGGGTGCACTCGTTGCGATGCCAGTCGCTGTCTTTATCCTCGAATACATGAGTGATATTGAGAGACAAAAACTTGTCCCTGTTACCAGTAACACCACCCATAATCCACTCAGGTAACATGAACAAACCTTTCTATATCACGACTACACTGCCGTATGTGAATGCGCCACTCCATATGGGGCACGCACTTGAGTTTGTGCGCGCAGATACACTTGCGCGGTACAAACAGCTACAAGGCTACGATGTGTATTTCAATACCGGTACCGATGAACATGGACAAAAGATTGCCCAAAAGGCCATAGAGGCAGGTACGACCCCCCAAGAATTCGTCGATGCAGGGTTTGCAACATTCAAGACACAGGTTGCCTCATTTGGTATCAGTCCTGATGTGCACTATGTCCGGACAACCGATGGGCACCATGTGAGCGCTGCACAAGAATTCTGGAAACGGGTGAGTGACAATGGCTATATTTATAAAAAGAATTATCAGGCGAAGTACTGTGTCGGGTGCGAAGAGGTAAAGACTGACTCAGATCTCGCGGGTGGCGAATGTCCGCTTCACCCTGGGACAGTGCTCGAGCTTATCGATGAAGAAAATTATTTTTTCAAACTATCCGCACTCCAAGACAAGCTCCTCGCACTCTATGCTTCACGGATTGATTTTGTTGTGCCTGCATTTCGCTACAATGAGATCAAAGCATTTGTCGAGCGAGGACTCGAAGACTTCTCAATATCGCGACTCAAGTCAAAGATGTCGTGGGGAGTACCAGTACCCGGAGATGAGGACCATGTCATGTACGTGTGGTTTGATGCACTCACCAACTATATCTCCACACTCGGCTGGCCCGAAGATACAGGGACATTTGAGAAATATTGGGTGACCGGCACACCGACGCAGTATTGTGGTAAGGACAATACACGGTTTCAATCACTCACCTGGCAAGCGATGTTGTTGGCAGCAGAGGTGCCAAACTCATACCAAATCGTCGTGAACGGCTTTATTACAGGAGATGGTGGGGTACGAATGTCTAAAACTCTCGGCAACGTCGTGGATCCACTCGCCATCGCCGAGGAATATGGCACTGACGCACTTCGTATGTTTCTCCTCAAAGAAATATCAAGCTTTGAAGACAGTCCATTTACGATCGAACGATTCCGTGATTCATACAATGCACATCTTGCCAACGGGCTCGGCAACCTCACGTCTCGTATCCTCACGCTCTCAGAGAAATACTGCGATCCATTTGAAGGACTGCCAGAGACGAAGCTTGGCGAAGATGTTGAGAAAGCAGTCGCAGGATTTGATCTCCAGCGTGCGATGCAGATCGTCTGGGAAGCGATCGGTCAGCTCGATGCGCAGATCCAACAAGAAGAGCCATTCAAGGTGGTCAAGGTAGATGAGGAAGCGGGGAAAGACATGATATCTCGCCATGTCCGTACGCTCTATACGATCGCCGAGTCTCTCGCAGCATTCATGCCGACCACGTCTGCATCGATCATCGATCTCATTCGACAAAACAAAAAACCAGAAACACCACTTTTTATTAGAATTTAATATATTAAACGTTTTATTTATGAACTATACGATTTCACAAAAAATAATTTTTAGTTCAATTATTTTTCTCTCCGAAGCGGTTTATACTTTTAGACAGATTTTTTATTTTAATAATCTGTTAAAACAAAGCGGTATTTCCAGGGAGCCATATTTGGGAGCGATACTGTTATTAACCTTATTTGGGATAATTACTTCCACGCTTTTTATAATTAGCTTATCTTCTATAAGAAATAAAAGTCAAAATAGGAATGTTATTTTTATTATCAGCATAATAACTATTGTTATTAGTATAATTATATTTAGTCCGTACGTTTCCTCTCTTTCTTCACTTGAATGTAAAGTAACACTCGGCTGTTAGTTAATATGGAAAATTCTAATAAAGCTACAGGTATTTCTAAATTGGTTCTGTTTTTAGAATTCGCTTTTGCAATTTCGCTTGGAATAATGGTGGCAAATTTTGAGAAATTGGGGAAAGTAATAGTTCTGGTACCATGGCTATTTGTAATATGGGTGTTACTTTCTATTGGTGGGATTGTTCTAGGAATAAGATTAAAGGGTGAAAAAACAGATGAACGCATTGAAGATATGGGTCCACTTGGTCCAAAACCTCAAATTTTTTATTCAGTAAGTAGCACTTTGATTACATGGTCAATCATCCATTCAGTTGTCGCGATCATTACCTCTATCTCTCTTTTCTATTTTCTTTACTTTAGTTCTTTTTAAGTTCCGTGCTAGATTGAAAGTATGAAGATTATCGACACGCACTCACATTTCAATCTCTCACAATTTGACGCCGATCGCGATGCGGCAATTATGCGCATGGTCGAGGCAGGGGTCGGGACGATATGTATCGGCATTGATATTGAGACGAGCAAAAAGGCCGTAGAGATCGCCGAGATTCACAAAGACATTTGGGCGATCGTCGGCGTACACCCAACACACTGGGGTACCGAATGGAACCATGACAAAATGAAAAAGCTTGCCCTCCAACCAAACGTTGTAGGGATAGGAGAGTGTGGGCTCGACTACTATCGCGAGGACGAACGCAAGGCAAAGCGGGAGCAAAAAGAACTCTTTGCGCATCAGATTGCACTAGCCCATGAACTCGATCTCCCACTCATGCTCCACATCAGACCAGAGGCGGGACATATGGACGCATACGAAGAAGCACTCCTCATGCTCCAAGACGCACGTGCGACATGGCCAACTATGCGGGGGACGGCGCATTTCTTTGCGGGAACCCGCGAAATCGCGGAGCGATTTATCAACCTTGGATTTCATATTTCATTTTCTGGTGTCATCACGATATTTCCCGAATACGCAGATGTGGTTGCAAGTGTCCCTATCGATCGTATTCTTCCCGAAACGGATGCTCCATTTGCAGCTCCGATGCCATACCGGGGCACACGCAACGAGCCCGCTTACGTTGTCGAAGTGGTGAAAAAGATCGCCGAAATCAAAGGTCTCTCAATCGAGGAAACCGAAGCTCAGCTCCTCAAAAACGCGGAGCACTTGTTTGCTCTCTAATGTTTTACAAATCCCTTTAGAT
>JAGOVD010000039.1 GCA_018060905.1 Minisyncoccota bacterium | reverse complement strand
ATGGTGGGGAGTGAAGAGACGGACATGCTCTCGGGCAAGATCTCGTACAAGTCTCCACTCGGCCAATCACTCTACAAAAAGAAACAAGGTGACAACGTCACTGTCATGACCCCCAAAGGGGAAGTGACATACCAGATTGTGAGTGTGAGTTAATCATGAAAATTGTAAATACAAGAACTACAGAGTACGATATCAATGATATTTTTTTGAAGCGATACTCTCCACGAGCGATGTCGGGCGAAAGTATTTCCAGAAATGAGCTCATGACTTTGTTTGAGGCTGCACGATGGGCACCATCTTCTCGCAATGAGCAGCCGTGGCGATTTCTGTATGCATTTAAAAATACACCTGATTTTGAATTATTTTTCTCCTTCCTCACAGAAAGTAATCAATTATGGTGTAAACAAGCCAGCGTATTAATTATAGGACTTTCAAAAAAGATAGGACAAGATGGAAATCCTAATCCAAAACATTCTCTTGATACTGGTGCCGCATGGGAAAATTTCGCATTACAAGGTACAAATGCAGGATTAGTAATTCATGGTATGGGTGGCTATCATGAAGAAATTTTAAGAAATGAACTGAATCTTTCAAATGAGTATCAAATAGAGTTGATGATTACTGTCGGAAAACCGGGGAAAATTGAGGAACTACCTGAGAAACTTCAGGAGCGAGAAAAACCAAGTCATCGGAAAAATTTAGAAGAAATAATCTTTGAAGGAAAAGAAGGCGTAAAGAAACTTTAATCGATTCCGCTAGGTCTTCCATAGCGTAAGGAGTAGTGATTACTATCTCTGTGCCGTTTCGAACTAAAAACCTCCCCAATTGGGGAGGTTTTTAGTTACACTAATGCCATTATTTCCTTTGCGATTTCGGCAGGACTTTTTGTGCTTGAATCAAATGTTTGTATAGCCTCATCTTTGATGGCAAGGTAGGCGTTGTAGCGCTCGAGCAATCCTGCTTCATCGGTGACAGAGAGTTTGGTCCCGCGGCCGATTGATGTAAATACTCGATCATCAAAGCGCTTCTTGAGCACAGGGAACGGAGCTTCAAGATTGACGATCGTCACTTTCAATCCATGCTTTTGTGCAAGCTCTTTTAACGTATCGTTAAGCTTGCCTTGCATGACTGAGCCTCCCTCGAGGATGAGCGACATACCATGCGTGAGCATTTTTTCTGCGATGAGCATGACTGATTCGTGGACGACAGTGCGGTCTCGGTCAGGTGTATAGTCAGATATTAAAAACTTGATCTTGTTGGGAGAGAGACGGAAGACTTGCTTGTACTGCTTCATGATCGAATCAATCGTCCATGATTTACCGCCGAGCATAGGTCCGTTGAGTATTAAAATAAATTGGTTCATATTGTTGTTTTGAATTAAGGTTTTGATTAATATACATCGCTGTACATTTGTACAATACAATGAAAATATAGATTAAGCAAGGTACTATGTTTATGACCCCCAAAGGAGAAGTGACCTATCAAATTGTGAGTGTGAGTTAGAAATAAAAAATATTCGCTAAATAAAAAAGTAGGCGTTTTGCCTACTTTTTAAATTACAGTGTTTCCTTCTGTAAGGTTGCGGTATCGTATTCGAATGTATACGACTGAACATTTTCAAAAACCGGGAGAGCTCTGTACATATTTTCAGTATGTCCATGAATAGTTTTTGCGCCAATCATACCATCACCAAAAATAATACAAGACCTCTTTGTTTTTGGTAGTACAAGATTAACATTACATACACAAAGTACTATTACTCCATATTTACCATCATTATTTTCAATAAATGAAGAAACTGGATGATAGGTATTTGTATATTCATCATAGTAGTTCCAATTTTCATTATCGGTCCCGTGTGCCTGTAGAATACAGCCTTTTAGTGGAAGTTTATATCTTTGTGCATACGCAACTAACAATTTCTGGGAAATTTCAGATGAATATATAGGAAAAACTTCTTGTATGTGCGAAAAAAGGAATTCTGCTGGATCTCGTGATGTTTCCATTGCTTTTTCCCAAAATGTTTGACCTAGATGAATATCCCAAGTTTTTATCGGTTCATCGTTGAGATTGATAGTGAATGTCTTCATTGTTAATTTTTATTCTATATTAACATATGATTTAATTTTGTCAAATAACCCTTGTTTATCCACACCCTTGCGCTTTGCAGGAGGGGAGCAAGGTGGGGTATAATGGTATCAAGTGGGAAGAAGTGGTAAATAAGGAGAATGTGAAGTAGAGTTACGAAATGCTAATTGGCGAATATATCCATTCCATAGATGACAAAAACAGGCTTTCCTTTCCCATCAAGTTCCGCAAGGAAATGGGTAAGTCGGTTGTGATAGCGCCCGGGATCGAAAAATCTCTGTTCGTATTCACTCCAGCACAATGGAAAAAGACCGTGGATCGACTCGCCGAAGGTTCGTTGCAAGAAGAAAACCGCAGTTTCAGCCGTTACCTCATCGGAGGTGCGTCGGAAGTCGCAGTAGATGCAAACGGCCGTATCTTGATACCAGAAGCGCTTAAAGAAAAGCTTGGTATTAAAGACAAGGTTGCCATCGTCGGTTTGTACACTCGTGTCGAGCTCTGGGAAGAGTCGACATGGAAAGCGTACAAGCGCGATGTGGAGACCAAGGCCGATAAGCTTGCCAACCATCTCGGCACCATCGGTGTTCTGTAGCTATGAACGAACATACATCACTCCATATCCCTGTCCTTTTACACGAAAGTATTGACGGTCTCGACATTAAATCCGGAGACACTGTTGTCGATGGGACGTTTGGTGGTGGTGGGCACTCAAAGATGATCCTCGATCAGTATGAGGACGTATCACTCATCTGTGTTGATCTCGATGAAGCAGCAGGAGAGCGGTACAAGGCAATCATCGGGCTCAACAAACGAGCTATGTTTGTCCAGGCCAACTTCAAAGACGTCTCCGGCATACTGGCTGCGGCACGCAAGCAGTCGGTGGACAAGGTGTTGCTAGATCTCGGGACGAGCACATTTCAGCTCCTGACTGACACTCGCGGATTTTCATTCCAGTCTGATGCACCGCTGTCTATGGCGTTCTCAGTAGCAGGTTCGCATACCGGATTTAGTGCCTGGGACATTGTGAATGAATGGAGTGAAGAATCCATCGCTGACATCATCTATGCGTATGGCGAAGATCGATCGTCACGACGGATCGCACGAGCCATCGTCGAAGCACGATCACAAGGATCGATCGACACCGCTTCGGGGCTCGCAGCCGTTATTCTCGGCGCCTTTCCTCGACGGGGACGTATCCACCCTGCAACCAAGACGTTTCAAGCGTTTCGTATCGCCGTCAACGATGAGCTCGCTGTCCTCAAGGAAGCACTCGATGCGTGGTGGCAGGTACTTGCTCCAGGAGGTCGCATCGCCGTCATTACTTTTCACTCTCTCGAAGATCGTATCGTTAAGCAATGGATGAAAGCACAAACGAATGAACGCGTTATCACCAAAAAACCTATTGCTCCCAGTCGTGAAGAATTATTAGCAAACCCTCGAAGTCGGAGCGCCAAGCTTCGGATTATCGAAAAAAATACCACACTCGTATGATTACTTTTATAAAAAACAAAATAGATACTGCTGGATTTCACGATATCAACAAAACGTTGAAATCAATCGCCCTCTATAGCTGGGTCAGTGTGAGTGTGCTGTTTGTGGGGTACCTGTATTTTGTGGGGGCAATCACGTTCTCAGTCATCAAGGAGCGCGGACTCCAAGAAGACACTAAAACGCTCGTTTCTCGAATGGGGCAAGAGGAGCTTGCGTACCTTTCATCACAGAAAAACCTTTCTGCGCAGTATGCACAGAGTGCTGGTTTTATAACTGCAGATTTCGTTTCGTTTGCGCCATCACAAAAGGCATTTGCTTGGAATGTTGGACGCTAAGGTACATCGTCGCCGGATACGGATCATCATCGCTGCGGTTGCTGTGCTGGGCATCGTGGTGATTGGGAGACTTTTTTCATTACAGATACTCAACGGACATTCGTACAAAGAACGAGCGGAACATCAGTATGTGACGCCTTCATCTGA
>JAGOVD010000038.1:2221-4206 GCA_018060905.1 Minisyncoccota bacterium | reverse complement strand
TACAACTATATCTGGACTCGCTTTGCCGACGAAATACTCGAGGAAAGCAAAAAAGAAACTGGATATGGCGCAACGCTTCATTATATTCTCAAAGGATCAATCACACTTCTCCATCCATTCATGCCGTTTGTGACTGAAGCACTCTGGGAACTACTCCCCGATACTAAAAATAAGCTTCTCATGATCACCCCATGGCCAACGTATTAGCAAATCCGACAATACTCGCCGTTCTTATTGGGCTCGTTCCATCACTTATTTGGCTTGCCTTTTGGATGCACCTTGATCGTGAACGGCGCGAACCGTTTGGGTTGACCACTATCTGCTTTGTCCTCGGGGGCGCAAGTGTACTGCTCGCAACATTTCTCCAACAAGGTGCCAAAAATATCGTCGCTGATCCCGGGACACGTATTGCAGTCTGGGCAGGTATCGAAGAACTACTCAAATTTGGAGTATTTTATTTCGTTGTTCACAAAAGCGCCTATGATGAAGAAGCACTCGACCCAGCGCTCTACCTCATCGTCATCGCGCTAGGATTCGCTGCGCTTGAAAACATATTTTATGTTCTCAAACCCGCAGCAAGCTTCAACGTGACAGCAAGTCTCCTCACTGGTGGTTTGCGATTCTTTGGATCAACGCTACTGCACACCGTGGCAAGCTGTTTTGTCGGTATACTCATCACGCTGACCCCAAAAAGGATCCGCGGATTTGGGATGCTGGTTGGACTCGCAGGCGCAATCTTCTTGCATAGTACCTTTAACTTTTTTATACTAAAGAATGACACTGCAAGCTTCCTACAAATCTATGGCTACTTGTGGATCGTTGCAATTATTAGTCACGTCATTCTCGAAAAATTCCGACGATTCCCTCCACGGGCGTTGGCACCATTATGAAAAAACCCTCTTTTTTTGAACGTTTAGCAGGCAACCTGCGCTTTGACGATACTGATGACGAGCTGGAGACGATAGAGCGGGTTCCTAAAAAAGAATCTGCAAAAAACTCCACTGCAGAACGTCGTGAAGTACCACTCACCACTGAAACTTCTGGTGAGAAAAAATCGGGAACAGCTCCGGTTAGTAAATCCGACGACGTGGGTGAGCTCCCTGTCGATGTATATGAGACACCAAACGAAATCATCATCCAGACACTCATCGCTGGTGTCCTCCCTGAAAACCTCTCTATTGATATCACTCGAGACGTCGTGAGTATCTCCGGTAAACGCGAAGAGAGCAAAGGTATCCCCAATGACGCATATCACATCCGCGAACTCTACTGGGGAGCATTTGAGCGCGTCGTCGACCTCCCCGAAGAAATCGAAATCGACAGTGCTGAAGCAATCGAACGCCACGGTATGCTCATCATCAAGCTACCCAAAGTCGATAAGCGTCGTCGCACGGTCCTCAAGATCAAATCGATATAACATAAAACACCACTTCATCTCGAAGTGGTGTTTTATGTTTGTGCTCAGGACCAGACTTGAACTGGTGACATCTCCCTCTTCAGGGGAGCGCTCTACCAACTGAGCTACCTGAGCAAATGAGGAGCTCTATAAGAATTCATTCTTATAGAGTCCGAACGCCGTTCAGGCAAGAGACTTACCTGAGCAAATTCCGGTACACATTTTATACACGAAAAACACGTCTAAAGCAAGATTACTGACTAAAAGTTTTGAGGAGCTCGGCATAGGTACTCGTGGTTTCCTGAGTCGTTTGATAGGTGTCTTTGAGGTCCTCGATATATGGCTGGATAGAGTAGTACGAGATGATACTAAGCGTGATGATGACGGCCCAGTACAAAAACTTACGATTACGAGCATTGCGCTGAGATCGATGCATACGCGATACGACCGCATTCATATCATCGAGCTTCTTTTCAATTCGGGTAAGTCGTTCATCAAGTTTTGGATCCATGTAGATAGTATATCAAACTGGTCACAAGTTACTAAGCATAATTCTTCGCTTCGCTCGAATTCTGCAAAGTACTCGCGA
>JAGOVD010000038.1:0-2121 GCA_018060905.1 Minisyncoccota bacterium | reverse complement strand
CGCCTCGTCCCGCCTGACAGCATGGACTGCGGCCCACATGAGTGAAAAATATCTCACGCAGGTGAGATATTTTTCACTCATGTGCCTCCAGCACGAATCGAACGCACATCAATCCCTTAGGACGGGATTGTTCTATCCATTAAACTATGGAGGCTATCGCTATGAAGTAATACCAAGAAGAGATGCGATATGTGATTCTTGAAAACCTACAGTAACATCGTCTCCAATTCTAATCACTGGCACACCTAGTTGCCCAGTGAGGTCAACCATCTCCTTTCTTTTTTCGAGATCGGTTGCAACATTGTATTCGGTATAGGCAATATCGTGCGCCTTGAAAAAATCCTTTGCAAGGTTGCAATAATGACAAACCGGGGTGCTGTATATGGTGACGTGTTTCATATATCGCTAGTATATCACTGGTCTGCACCAAACCCCAAACCATGGATAATCGAGTTCCACCACCGCACCACAACAGATGGGCGACGGGCGGGCACTTCCGGATCTTGGGCTGGCACAATCACGATCATCCCCTCCCCAGGCTTCACGACGTTGTATTTGTCACGAAGTGCCTGTTCCTGCCCTTCAGGTGTCGCGAGGTACGCATTGGTTTTCAAGAGTGCTTCATGTTTTGCCGAAAGTATGGCTTTCTCCTGATTCAGTTCTTTGATATGAGCCTTGATTCTAAAGTACTTACCTGCAACCGATATAACTGAGGTGAGGAGTATAAAAAAGAAAAGGAGTGCAAGCATCGCCCCAAAGAGACGCCTATAGGAGAGGGATTGCTTTTTTTCATTAAATTGCGTTTTTGCCATACTCTGATAGGATTCTCTATATGCTATTCAATCATAACAGAAAACGAGCGGGTGTGCTGTTAAAGATTTTTGGAATACTGATTATCCTCAGTATGTTCATATTCACTCTCGCACCAATCCTCCAATAAGCCTCGCTACGTCGGTTATTTTTCTTTCATGACGTTGATAAAGACGTCGTGGGGTATGTTGACCGTTGCATGTTCGCGCATCTTTTTCTTACCTTTCTTCTGCTTATCAAGGAGTTTGTTTTTGCGACTGACGTCTCCCCCATAGAGATGTCCGGTTACATCTTTTCGAAATGCCTTCATCGTACGACTTGCAATGATCCGTCCAAATGCCTTTGCTTGGATTTTCATGACCACTTGTTGGCGAGGCATGAGTTTCTCGAGCTTGTCGACAAATGCGATGGCATCTTCTTCAACGCGTCTGCGTGAAATGATACGAGTAAATGCTGGCTGTACCTCATCTCCGATAATCATGTCCATGCGGGTTACATCAGCAGGACGGTACTCGACGATTTCATACGACACTGATCCGTAGCCTGATGTGAGACTTTTCAGTTCATCAAAAAAGTTACGCATCATTTCGCGCAATGGCATAAGACAGGTCACCGTCGAACGATCATGCGCAAAATTTGCAACATCAGAAACCTCGGCCTCGTGTTCATAGAGAAACGGCATGAG
Source organism: Minisyncoccota bacterium (assembly GCA_018060905.1). Lineage (GTDB taxonomy): Bacteria > Patescibacteriota > Minisyncoccia > Phycocordibacterales > UBA9973 > UBA4124. The sequence continues at coordinate 626 of JAGOVD010000038.1, read as the reverse complement.
CGCACCCACTTGCTCAAGCGGTACGATGACCGATGCGCGTACCCATGGCTCTTCGACTGACTGGATAGTGCCATCGTCAGGAAAAAGGTGTGGTGAGTACACTGTAACAACTTTCCCTCCTCGAACAGTGACTTGGTACGTCGTCGACGGTAGTGTCACAATGAGTTCGAGGTTGAACTCTCGTCGCAACCGCTCGGTGATAATCTCGAGGTGGAGCATGCCGAGGAAGCCACACCGATAGCCCCGACCGAGTGCGCCAGAGACTTCTTCTTCGTATGAAAATGATGAGTCAGAGAGTCGGAGCTTGCCGAGAGCGAGTTTGAGTTCGTCAAAGTCGTCCTGACTCTCTGGATAGATAGATGCCCAGACGACAGGGCGTGGTTGCTCATACCCACCAAGCGCTGGAAGAGGGTTTTTGAAGCTCGTAATCGTGTCTCCGACGGCTGCAATACCTGGCTGTTTGATACCAGTCACAATGTAGCCGATAGATCCAGCGGTAATCTCCGCTGTAGCAGTCTCTGCCGGCATAAAGACACCGACTTCGAGCACGTTGAACTTCTGTTTCGAAGCAGCGAACATGAGCTCGTCCCCTTTCTTGATACGTCCCTGGAAGAGTCGGGTGAATA
>JAGOVD010000010.1:9907-16226 GCA_018060905.1 Minisyncoccota bacterium | reverse complement strand
CATAGGTAAGGTGGTATTTGGTCCGTACTGTAGTTAAAAATGCGATAAATTTTTTTTCATCGATGATACGTCCGCCCTGCATACAACCGTCCGGGATCGCTTCTGCACCATATGCAGCAGGAAGTAACCCATGACGTCCTTGGCGCAACTCCATGAAGCGCATCGTTGCATCAGAAAATTCCAACCCCACTGTTGGGAGTGTAAAAAATGCAGGTATGGGAAAGAGTCGAGAGAAAAGAGAAGACACGTTTATAAGTATACGATAGAACGCACACTATCGCACGAGTGCGCCGGGCTTTGTCGCATCATCAGGAACCAAAAAGACGGGCTGACCATCAGCGCCATCAACTGCCATGAGCATACCGTTGGATTCGAGACCGCGAATCATACGTGGTGCGAGGTTTGTGACAAACAAAAGTGATTTGCCGACAAGTTTTTCTGGTTCGGTGTACCACTCTCGTATCGCTGAAAGTATTTGGACTGGTGTTTCTCCACCAAAATCGAGCTCAAACCGTATGAGCTTGTCACTATCAGGTACTGCCTCAGCGACAAGGACCTTGCCAATGCGTGCTTCTACCTTTTTGAAATCATCTATAGATATACGTTCCATATACTGAGTGTACGTTATTTTTTTTGCTTATCAAGAAATCGCTGGAGAATGATCGCTGCCGCACTATCATCACGATTCCCTGCATCGACTTGGTACCGATGCGCTTCGACGGTTGAAAAATCCTCTCGTTGAAAAAATATCGGAAGCTCGGTTGCAAGTGCGAGTGTTGCCCTAAATGCATTGACGGCACTGCTGAGTTCATTGGGTTTATCGTTGGTGGCCACTGATTCTCCGATGACGAGTGCGCGGATTTTTTCTTCTACGCAAAGTTGAGCAATTCCTTCGACCGACTTCCCTGTTTCAAATATCGCCTTGGGAAATGCAAATGACCCCTCGTCATCTGAAACGGCTACACCAACACGCTTGGTCCCATAATCAATGCCGAGATATTTCATACTGCGGAAGCGGTGAGATTCGAACTCACGGTCCCCTTACGAGGACTCCTGTTTTCAAGACAGGTGCATTCGACCACTCTGCCACGCTTCCAGGTGTTGCCACTCTACCATGCGTTCAGTAGATTTTCAATCTATCGTGTTATTCTGCTCTATATATTCATGCCCACCATCTTCGTCCACAACCTGATCATCACCGGCAGGCACGGTGCTCACCTCCCCACTGCCAAGCCCAAGGAGTTCAAACTCGACATGGATATCGAGGTGCGCGATATTGCAGAAGCGATAGCCACTGACGATATCCATCACGTCTACGACTATCGTCTCGCCATCAAGATCGCCCGGGGTATTATCGAAGGCCCGTCTGTCCACCTCATCGAAACACTCGCCTCTCGTATCGCCCATGAAATCCTCATACATCCCAAAGTACAAAAAATAAAACTCACGCTATCGAAGCGTGAGTTGGGGGATGATTTTGATTCAGGGATTACCATCCTTTGTGCGGAGCAAGATCGAAACGACCAGTAAGTGTCACGCGTGGAGCATAGACATCAACAACACTGTGGAGGACAGTATTATCAAATACAATACAGTCACCAGTATTGGCAGGCACTCTGTATGGATTACTACCGTCTCTATCGGTATACGTGTACAGATCTCCGCCTCCTTCTAGAACAAGTACGGCGATTACATGGTCGAACCGTTTTCCATCACAATGCATACTTATCCCTACTCTTTGTGGAGGGATATACCGTTGCGCCATAAAACTGTTGAATGAAACAGGTTTGGGCAAAAGGTTGTAGTGCCATAGCATGGCATGCAGATGGTCAATCTGTACTTTTGTAACAGGAGAGGTGTCGGGTAAGACGAGCGCCTGTTCAAAATGTTGTTTGATATCTTTACCTTTTACTGCGTCCGCTACGACAAACTCATGAGTTTGATTGATTTCTCTAACCATAGTAGTGGCAGTCTCGAGGCTAAATAATGGGAATACGGTGAGCCTTTCCTTAAAGAATTGGTTGATATTGATTTGTCTTGGATACATAGTCGTATGATTTGTTTGTGTTATACCAGAAACTCCTCTTATATGCTATATTGTCACAGTATGGATATCATCAAAGGAAAGGTGTCAGGATTTATGGATTTTATACGTGAACAAGGTGTCGTCGGACTTGCGGTCGGCTTCATTCTCGGTGGCGCGGTGTCAAAGACTGTGAGCTCCCTCGTCGAGAACATCGTCAATCCCCTCGTCGGACTTGCAATGGGTAAAGTGGACCTCGCAGACAAAGTCACTACGATCGGTACTGCAAGTATCAAATGGGGTGCATTCATCTCAACGATCGTCGACTTTGCCATCATTGCCGCAGTCGTCTACTTTGGTATCAAAGCACTCGGCCTCGACAAGCTCGACAAAAAGAAAGAGTAATCCCTGAAAAAAGTCCGCGATACAATCGCGGACTTTTTTCATGCTACACTAGTGCATATGGAAGGACTCTCATGGACTGTATTAGAATTTGAAGAAAAAGATCGCCACCCTGACTGGCTCTGGTATGCAGGACTCATCTTTGGTATCGCCGCAACAGTCTCATTTTTCTACGGCAATATTTTCTTTGGGATATTTCTCATCATCGCAGGCGCATCGGTCATCATGTTTGCGATGCGCAAACCGACACGGATCGCAATCAGTTTTCATGAAAAAGAGCTCGTCATCGACAGTGAGCACATCGTCTACGAGCGCATCAAACAGTTCTGGATTGACGAAACTGAAAAACCAGATAAGCTGTTACTGCTCGTCAAAGGATCGTTTATCCCGATGCTCGCCCTCCCGCTCGGAGGAGTGACTGCCGAGACCGTACGGACTGAAATGACGAAACATGCACCCGAAGTACTCATGCGCGAATCAACTGGCACCAAGATAGCTGAGCGCCTCGGTTTCTAACACTCTATCCCTCTCGTCGTTCAATGGATAGGACGTAACTTTGCGGAAGTTATGATATAGGTTCGATTCCTATCGAGAGGACCATGCAATGAGCCCCTATGTGGGGCTTTTTGCGTGGTCCTCGAGAGCACGACAACTGCTTGTCGTGCGTATAGGAATCGAACAGCGGAGACGTGTTTTGTCAGCAGACAAAACAGTCGAGCTGGTGCCCAGACTTTCTCGAGTGACTGACGAGAGAAACGTCGCGGGCGATCCGTGTAACTTCCTATCGAGAGGACAATTTTTCTAAGGTTTTAAGTAATCGGTGTTAAAATAAAAACATGCAAAAGATATTTGTGCGAATAGTTGCCTTATACCTATTCTGGTTCTCAATCGTCTTTATTTTGGCCATTACCGCAGGAGATTCCCTCTTTTTATCTGAAGGGACATTTCTTGGAGATCTACTCATCCGTCGTCCCTATCAAATTGATTTTGAACTCATGTTCACTGTCCTATTTTTTGTGTGGGGAATCTTCTTATGGAAAGCTTCGTCTCGCCTAGATCAAAGTCAGTTATTTCTGAGGTTCAGTGGGTGGGCATTTCTCACTCACGCCACAGTATTCATTATTATCGGACTAATAAAAAGCGAGGTTTTAACTCACGCAATCACTGACGGCATAGGATGGGCACTGACAGGAACCCTACTCTTTAAGGCTAATAAATAAATTCCGAATATTCTCTAGTGATTACAAAAAATTACACCCATGGTGTTGTATCAATCGTATCTTCACTTATTTTAATACTAGCGAACTAGTCAATAAAAATCTCCCACGTCTAAGGTGGAAGATTTACTTGATACCGTCTTACTAAAATATTATGTACAAAAGATAGCTCAGCAGTCCCCCGATTACAAGGGTTAGTATGACTAAAAATATTTTAAAATCTTTGGGCCATACTACTGCACTATAGACACAAAATAGAGCAATCCATATTACCGAGCATTCTTCGAATGGTATTAAAAAATAACTTCCGATGAATACTATAGAGGTTACTATCTGTTGCCAACAATCTATTATTGACTCAATGGTCTCAGAAATATATTTACGCAACGTAATGTCTTCCTCTCTATTTCTTCTCCTACCCCCGGCATACTGCTGGCTGTAGGTAAAATTATATTCTCCCTTTTTCATGTTTTCGATTTTTGTATGATACTAGTACAAAAATCAGTTTTGTCAATCTATTTGATATCTGCCCACGTCTTGAGCTCCTCGTATGATACTTCCCCACAGAGCCATGCCTTGGTCTCACTATTGAAATAAAACGGTACACCACCGCACGCATCGCCCTTATCACACTCCTTGATGAAGTCCATGTTGCGCTTGTCGTGCCAAACTTCCTTGCGGATGACTTTGACGTCAGGGTATTCCTTCATGAGCTTCGTCGTCAACTCACGCATGCGCATGCAGTGCGGACACTCTTCACCATAGAATTCATATAGCATAGGTTAGTTTGTAAAGTTAAAGGTTATAAAGTTCATAAAGTTCATAAAGTAAAAGTATAGCAGTTTTCTTTATAAACTTTCTACTTTATAACTTTCAACTTGCGATAGCGACGCTATCGCTCTTTCGTCATTCTCGAGAGTCTCGACTTCTTGCGGCTTGCAGTGTTCTTTTTGATAACACCGTTCTTTGCTGCCTTGTCGATTGCACTGTACGCTTCGGCGAGAGACCCTTTTGCATCCTTCCATTTCTTGGCAACGACGAGCTTTTCGATACTCTTAACCCCTTCTTTTAGCGCTTTTTTAGTACGAGTATTAATCGCATTTTTCTTCTCCGATACGCGGAGTGCTTTTTTGGCGTTTCTGGTGATAGGCATAGTGGCAAAACTATAGCAGGATTGCCCTCTTTTCGCAATAGCCCCCCAGATATTGCTGGTATTTGGTATGATAGAGGCATGATTGCACGAATCCATGGCGACATCGTCGAGATCTTTGACCGAGGGGTTATCGTCGACACCGGCGCACTCGCCTACTTGGTCTACACCCCGGCAACGCTCGCCCTCGGTAGTACGGTCACCCTCCACACCCACCTCGTCATTCGCGATGACGCACAAGAGCTCTACGGCTTTGAGAGTAACGAAGAGAAATCGCTCTTCACAACACTCATCAGTGTCTCAGGTGTTGGACCAAAGAGCGCGCTTCAGATACTCATGATGTATCCTATCGCAGAGCTCGTCCGCGCTATCCGTGCGGGAGACGCCAAGGCAATATCACTCGTCCCTGGTATCGGCAAGAAAACAGCCGAGAAGGTCATCATTGACCTCAAAGACAAACTTGCCGGCTATGCCATGACGGAACATGCGGGATCAAACGATCTCGTCGAAGCACTCCTCTCGCTTGGCTTCAAGGAACACGACATCCGCACCGCCCTCCCTGCTGTTGACACCACCCTCGTCCTTGAAAAGCAAATTACGGTAGCACTACAACTTCTCAAGAAATAAGCGCTATACTATCTCTATGCATTCTGAATTAAAATGGTTTCTCTTGTTGTTTCTCGGTCTATGGGTTGCCTGGCTCGTAACCGGCGGTCCGAATCGTACGGCGATAAACCGCACCCACCCGTTTATTGAGCAACCCAATGAAGGCGGTGACATCTACACACTCGATGAGCTCAAAGATCGAACCCGCCCGTAGGTGTAGTCCGTAAAGGAGAAGTAGTTATATATTAAGCATGCGAAAGAGTGCAACTCCTGCGGCAACTGAAACATTAAGAGATTCTTTGCTCCCCTCCATGGGGATCTCAGCGACGACGTCACACTGCGCAAGAACCTCTCGTGGTACCCCCTCTACTTCATTGCCGAGGATAAATGCGACCGGAGTTTTGACGACGACGTTTTTGTAGTCGACAGATTTTGGTGACTGCTCAATTGCAATAACGTGCACCCCTTGGTTCTGTAGTGTCTGCAACAACACAGTAATATCGGTGTATGCTTCCCATGCAATATTTTTTTCTGCACCGAGTGCCGTCTTTGCAATATCGCTCCGTGGTCGTCCAAACCGATCGATGGGGAGTGGACAAATAGACGAGAGGTAGATGCGATCAATACGGACCGCATCGGCCGTGCGAAAGAGGGCCCCCACATTTTGTGCGCTTCTAATATCGTGGAGGATGAGAATCTTGGAATCCGCAACGTTTGATTTCATATGGTTTGCATGGTATAGTTTTTTTGCTTTTTTGCAATTCGAAAATTTATCAATATGCCCCTATAGCTCAGTTGTAGCGGCTTCATGATTAAGTTGCAAAGCGATTGATAATAGAAACAATATGCCCCTATAGCTCAGTTGGTAGAGCAGCTCCCTTTTAAGGAGACGGTCGTAGGTTCGAATCCTACTGGGGGCAC
>JAGOVD010000010.1:0-9807 GCA_018060905.1 Minisyncoccota bacterium | reverse complement strand
TCATCATCACCGCAATCCCTACCCCTACTAGCACACCGAGTAAGACCAAAAGTTTCGTATTTTTTACTGGGTGGTCCTTCCCGATAAAATAAAATTCAGCAATCACAAAACTGTATGAAAAGAGTGTCGCAATATCCGCAGCGATTTCGTACCGTCCGAGAAACGAGGCACCCCCAACTGCGGCACCAACCCCAATCAAGATGCCGAGCACTGCTGTCCCGGTCACCCACTTCCAGTTGATATGCAGTGGTGCAAGCGCGCTGACAAAAGCAGTCTGTCGCAACACTTCGTGAAAGATAATACTAAGCACATAGAGCGTCCCCGCAACAACTCCTCCAATCGTAAACGTCTCAACTGCAGAAAATCCATCGATGGCTGGATGAAGAATATTTGCAAAAAGGAGTACGGCAACAGGAATGGCATCGATGGCTGAATCACCCGCATGCTGATGACTATGTCCGAAGTGTTGCGCCGTGATTGAAGAGAGTGTGATACCGAGCGCGATAGCAGCAAGTGCTGCGCCGACATATATGGTCGGAAATACCTCGATAAAAATTTGTGTAGCAAAGACGAGGAGGAGTCCTCCCATCACCACACGGTATGATTCGATATGTTTGTGCATGATACGCATTGAGGTGAGTATACTACGGTATCCATCACTGTCTGTCGATACTTGCACAAAATGCTCACTCGCGGTACGGTTACTATATATGAAGATGAAAAAATTAATTCCATGGATTATCGGCTTACTTGTTGTCGGAGGACTCGTGTCACTCCTCGTTGTTCAGGCGCAGAAGCCGGGCAAGTACGACACACTCGCGCAGTGTATCAACGATAGCGGAGCGAAGTTTTATGGCGCGTTCTGGTGTCCACACTGCCAAGCGACAAAGGCGATGTTTGGAAAAAGCGCAAAACTCCTCCCCTATATCGAATGTTCTCAACCAAGTGGTAAAGGGCAGCTCCCTATCTGTGATGAAGCCGGCATCAAAGGATACCCAACCTGGAGATTTGTAGATGGTACTGAACTTAATGGAGAGCGAACATTTGCAGAACTCGCAGCAAAGACTAACTGCCCAATCCAATAGGTATGTTTAACACGATTGCCGCACTCGGTATAATCGCACTCCAGATTGGTATCATCGTGACCATCGTTGGGTGGATGATGCGCGCTTCTTTCGTCTCACATATTGCTCGACATGCAGGCATCCTCATTGCATCACTCTTTACAGCCGCTGCTCTCATGAGTTTCATCTACCAGTACGGCTTTGGGTATGAACCCTGTCTGTTGTGCTGGTACCAACGCATCGCCATATTCCCTATCGCAATCCTCGCCTGGACGGCGAACCTCCGCACGAGCAAACTGCTCCAGAAACAATTCCTCATACTCTCAATACTCGGGCTCCTCATTGCTATACTCCATGTATATATAGATATATCTCCAACAGGGTCTGATATCTGCGGTGCTGGTCCATCATGCTTGATTCGCTACGTCTACGAGTTTGGCTACATCACCATACCGATGATGTCCTTCACGACCCTTGGTGCTGGCGTCCTTCTCGTCCTTCTTGCCAAATATTATCCCCAAGAAGGTGTTGTTGTGTCGAAAGAATAAGGCTATACTTAAGTTAATAGCTCTTTAATCGCTTTCCACTTCAACGTCAGTGCTGAAGTGATTAGCAAATTTATTTGTTCTTCCAATCAGCCGTTCGTTCACAATTCAAACAACTGTTGCCTCTAGCAACTAAAAATATAAAAACCCCTTTACATATTTTATGAGGGGTTTTCTTTTTTATTGGGTAAGTACTACTTTTTCAATCATGAGTGCAAGAGGGGCCCCAGTCTCCCATGCCCGTGCATGTGCCGTGAGTAGTTTTTTATACAGCGCATGGTACCTGTCTTTTTCTTTTTGATTTTTTGCTGCCAGGTCACGTATCTTCCAGTAGAGGATACCGATGATTGCTTCGATAGGGTGGTCCTCGAGTGCATTCCGATATGCTATCCAGCGAGACTTCTTGTCGGGTGCCGTGAGTGCACGCGTTACCCCAAATATATCAGGGCTGTTTGATTCTTTTTTTATCTTGTCGGCAGTATGAATCACCGCACCTGCCTTTTTAAATAGTGTGATGACAGGAGACGGCAGAGTCATTTCCTCAAAAACAAATACCGTAGGGCTTGCGAGGAGTTTCTTGAGAAGGGCGGTTTCAATCGCCTCGCTTCCGCCGAGCATAAACTTGATATGGATGACAGGTGCCGCAATCGAAAAGAGTGAGGGGTAGAGATAGCGTTCCAGATCAGCGAGTACACCGTAGGTATCATCGTACGTCAGCACCTCACTCTCCCCGAGCGGTTTGAGAATGGTTTTAATGTGCGTGTGACGAAACGGTTGCTGGTCAGCAACAATAAGAAAGAGCATTTATAAAATCTTTGGCACTGATGCCTGATACTTTTGATAATCTTCTCCATATGTTCGATCGAGTATTGCTTCGTACCGATGAAAAAAAATATTTGATACGAGATAGCCGATAACGGTGATTGCAAAAAACACAATCGACCCGGAAACGAGTGTGTACCCAGTCACCAAAATAACCATGCCGAGATGTGTCGGGTTGCGCATATATCGATACGGCCCCTTAAAAAAATACGGCCCGCGGATTGCTTCCTGGTCACCATTTTTCTTTGCACTATGTCGAGAGGTATACTGTGCCCACAAAATCAGTAGAGCTCCCACACCAAAACAGATACCTGTAATCGTGTCAGCATACGGAACAGTTATACTAAAACCAATCAGCGTATCGATGAAAAGCCCAATGATACTCGATACAAAGTACATAAGGTACGAGTGTGCCAAGATATGGTGGATGGATGGTTCGGGGGTAGTACGCATACCATCATTGTATACGGTTATTTGAGCTCATCAAGTCGATACCCACTACCCACAGAAACAGCCAACGGTACCGTTGGTCCGGTGACCGAGATAGGACTTCGCTCAAACACAGCGATCATGGCTTCACGAATGATACGCTCTGCCACATCTTTGACGCCTTCTTCGACCTCATAGACGAGCTCATCGTGTACTTGGAGTACAAGGTGTACCCTATCAATCAGTCCCTGCTTGCGAAGATCAGTATCGATGCAGGCAATGGCTATTTTGACGATATCTGCATTTGTCCCTTGTATCGGCGCGTTGACTGCCATACGTTCTGCAAACGCTCGGAGGAATGGTGCCCCTGAAGTAATACCTGGAAAATATCGACGTCGACCAAAGAGTGTTTCCGTGTACCCATGTGCTCTCGCAAATGCTTTAGTATCCTCGATATATGCCGCAATCGTTGGGAAGGTGTCAAAGTAGTTTTTGTAGTACGTCGCAGCTTCTTCACGAGTAGCCCCAAGATTTTTTTGTAGCGCAGTCACCCCCATACCGTAGAGGATACCAAAGTTGATCACCTTTGCCTTACGGCGCATATCGCTCGTGACAGCATCAGGTGAGACACTAAACATGTCAGCAGCAACTCGTGCATGGATATCTTCACCGCGGATAAAAGTTTCGAGCAATCGCTCATCTCCCGAGAGAAGTGCGAGGATGCGTAATTCAATTTGAGAATAATCGCTCCCGATAAAGATGTGCCCTGGGCGAGCAATAAATCCGTGCCTGATCTCCTTGCCAGCATCACCCTTGTTTGGGATATTTTGCAGGTTTGGGTTCGCTGATGAAAATCGCCCCGTCGTTGTTCCGTGCTGCAAAAATGTTGCATGGACTTTCCCATCCTCCTGCACATGGCCGAGGAGTGCCTCAACATACGTGGTCAGCAATTTCTGCACCTCTCGATATTCGAGTATTTTGGGAATGATAGGGTGTGCATCTATGAGAGATTCGAGTGTTTCGGCATTGGTTGTATAGGCCCCACTTGCCTTTTGCTTTCCCTTTGGGGAAAGTCCGAGTGTAGTAAACAATAATTCTGACATTTGTTTAGGTGAGTTGAGATTAATCGACGTCCCGGTGAGTGCGGTAATTTCTTGCTCGATAGCATGGAGTTGTTTTTTCATTCGATCTTTTAGTGTTTCAAAGTAGGGCTGGTCAATCATGATCCCCCATTGCTCCATAGTTGCAATGATTGGAATGAGTGGTTTTTCAATATCAGTAAAGACATCGAGCCCTCCCTTTTTTGCGAGCTCTTCCAGTATGACACTATATGCTTCACGTAATGTTTTTTTGTGTGTCCGTTCGAGGATCGCTTCATACCCTGGATTGGTATTTTCAGAATACAGCACCCAGAGTGCAATCGATACTTCTCGAAGTAGTGTTGGATCCACTTCTTCGACCGGTGTTTGTTCTTCAAAGGCAAAGAGTTTGCGAATACGCGGGAGTAAACTTCGAAATTCGTACTCGGCAACTTTGGCGAGAATTTTTTCTTGATTCACGGCGTCACGATACGATTGTTTCGGTAGTGCAAACGTGACCGGAGCATCTCGACGAATAGTTGCGAGTGTTTTTGAAAAAAAGGCATCGTCTTTGTGTTCAAGGAGTATTGCCGTCATTCGATCGCTGACTCCTGCCTTTTTTGCATTGTGTGGATCTGCTTCAAGTGCTGTGTACAGTCCTTCGATTGATCCAAACGTTTTAATAATATTTGTTGCTGTTTTTTCCCCGATGCCATGCACGCCGATGATATTGTCCGATGGGTCCCCTCGAAGTCCTTTGTAGTCGACAAGCTGAGCAGGGGTAAAGCCATACCGGACAATGACTGCGTCCTCATCGTAGAGAATGGTATCGGTGATACCCTTTTTGAGGGTGAAGACTTGCACCTTTTTATCTTCAACGAGCTGCAACGTATCCATATCCCCCGACGCAATGATAATCGTGAGTGTAGGGTCGCTACGGTACTGCTCCACAAGGGTCCCAATGACGTCGTCTGCCTCAAACCCTTCGGCATCAATGCAGGGGACACCAAATGCTTCAAAGAGTTCTCGTGAGCTCTGGAGCTGTGCGACGAGATCATCTTCTGCTTTCACACGACCTTTCTTATACCCATCGTATGCGAGGTGTCGAAATGTGGGCTTGGGGAGATCGTACGCAGCAACAATGTAGTCTGGTTTCAACTCTTCAACGATTCGAATAAACATTGCGGTGATGCCGTACAGTGCCCCTGTTGGCACACCGGCACTGTTGGCGAAATTGGGGAGCGCATGATATGCCCGATGAATAATTGCATGCGCATCGAGGAGAACAAGTGTTTTGTGTGGTAATTGTTTTTTCATACGGCTTTGATGTGTCGCCCTGTGTCGGTGTGTGCAATATGGATTCGGTGTGCAGTTGGTGGAAGCATTGTCGCAATGCGCTCAGGCCACTCCACGACAATCAGTGTGGCAGGGTCTGCGATGAGTTTTTCCCATCCGAGTGGAACAAGCTCGTCAGTATGCTCGATGCGATACGCATCAATATGAATGAGTGCTTTCCATCTCCCTTCCCCTGGTATGTCATAAAACTTGGCAATGACAAATGTCGGACTCACCACTATCTCCGAAATACCGAGCAGTTGTGCAAGTGCTTTAACGAGCGTTGTCTTGCCCGCTCCGAGGTCTCCTGAGAGCCCTACGACGGTTGCACCGTGCGCATTCGGAACAATCTGTTCGAGGACATGCTTGGCAGTAGCGACAACCTCGTGTTCGGTGTAGTGAAAATCCATACCGGGATTCTAACACAAAACCTCCCCACCGTATGGTGGGGAGGTTTAGAGAGAAAAGGGGTTTATTGTTCCTTTTTCTTATAGAGGTGTCGTCCGAGAACGATAAGTGCGAGAATGATGAGTATGAGGAGTAACCATCCAAGCAATGTGTTTGGGAGGAACGCTCCAAATCCAACGGCGCTTGCACCGAGAAGGTTTGGGCAATCATCCGACACAGTGATCAATGAGTATGCAGTTGCATCTTCTTGAGCATGTGTCTGTGAGTTTGTGTAGACCACTGTTGCGGTTGCAACGGTAAGGTTGCCACGAACTGCAGTGTCGTTCACTCGAGCATGGATGGTGATTGTTCCCTGCTCTCCTGGTTTCACACTTCCGAGATCAATCGTCAATGTTCGATCAACGACTTCGTATTCACCACGTGAAGCCGAGAGGTACGTGATTTCTTTTGGATGATTGAACTGGAGTACGGTGTTCTCAAGTGTTTGGTTTGAGATATTTCGATACGTAATCGTGTAATCCATCACCCCGTTCACACACATGTGATCGTAGTTACTTTCAACACGAAGTTCAAGGAGTGACGGCGCGCTCTGGGCTACCACAACGTTTCGTACGGTCTGTACGATAGGTCGTGGGGATGGAGTAACAATAGTTGTTGTTCGAGTAGTTTGAAATCGAACCGTATCGCCGTAGGCAGTACCGTTTTCATTTCGGACAACAGCACGGTAGTAGTACACGCCACCAGGAACAAGTCCTGACACAACGTCACTATAATACTGCGAACTATTGCCACTCGTAACTGTTTGGGTGTTTGTTCGGTTACCAAATGATCCACTTACTCCCCATTCAAACCATGCAGTGGTACTGCGGGTTGTATTGGGAACAGCGAGACCATTCAATCGCGCCTGTGTGTTACCAAGAATGGTTGCAACAGTCGTGATTGCCTGTGGTGCACTTGAAACATCCACTGCATTTACCCGAAGGGTAACCGTGCGAGTTTCAGTGTCACCGTTGTCACAGTACGCACGAAGTGTGTATGTGGTGGTACTGTACGGACTAACACTCACTGAGCCATCGTCGTTGCGCTGACCCGAGAGGTTGCTAATCGTAACGTAGTCAACCGCACCTGAGGTGTTCCATCGAAGTGTGCTGTCGTCTCCTCGATCGATTGATGAAGGAGATGCGCTAAAGCTATCGATTTCACACACGTCATTATTCGGCTCGTCAACGGTAATAGTGAGAGTTTTCGTATCACCGAGAGTACCTGTATTATCATACGCACGAAGTGTGTATGTAGTAGTACTATCAGGACTAACGATTCGCTCATCATCAGGGTTGAGCTGACCAGAGATTGTACTGACGGTAACATAGTCACAGTCACTGGTTCTCCAGGTGAGTTCAACATCATCACCTTCTTCGATCGTATAGTCATCAGCATCAAAGCTGTTGATATAACATTCGCCGACAGTAGTGGTGCTTCCACCAACCTTGAAGCTTGCAACGACAGAACCCTGCGATGCCCATCCAGGACTGATGTTTCCAATAGGAAGACCAGTACCGTTGGTAAAGAGTGCGCTCTCATTTGCGAGCAATGTTTGGCTTGTAGTGATTGATTGGTTTGGATACCAACGTACTGATCCCGGAATGAAGTTCAACGTTGCCGATGAACTCAATTGTACGGAAGCACTACTTTGTGCAACTACCATACCACCAACCGCAACACCTCCGGTGAGCGTATGGCTAGTACTTGCACTGTTGTTCTTTGGACCAAGTCCAAGAGAAACACTCGATGCTGTTTGGTCAGTTGTATTGTGATAATACACTCGTACCGACACAGTATCTCCTGGCTGTGCAGAGACCGACGTGGTCCAACACCCAGCACCAGGCCCACCACCACAGGGGTTTTGGGTATGGTTTGCAACCATGACTGTCGGCAGATCTTGCGGACTATCATTGAAGCCACCAGCAAAAACCATCGGGGCAAAGAATGCGAGTCCGAGTGTTGTTGCGAGAATTGTTGTAATAAATTTTTTCATACTCATTTTTCTTTTTGCACTTAATAATATCGACAGTGGTATCATACCATAATACGTCTTAGAAGTCAATACCACTCTTTAGTTCCCTATATAGTTTACACATACGGCCCTAAAGAATAGAGGGCAGCGAAGCTGCCCTTTTTAAGTTATTTTTTAATGTTGTTTAAGGATTAAAACCAAATCCGCTTCCTCCTCCAGAGATAGGCGTAAACCCTGTAGGAGGACTAACAGGTCCTCCTGGTTGCTGAATTACTCCACCGCCACCTCCGTAGATAACAGTTTGCCGTTGCTGAGGTAGTAGTGCATTTCCTGCCAAGACCGCTCCTGTCCCACCAACAAATGTTCCAATGGTGTTTGCCAACACTTGTCCACCAAACGTCTGTCCAAAAGGAACTTTGTCTTTCTTTTCCTTGTGATTACAGCTTTGGTGATGATCACCATTACAGCTTGACCCTGTTGAGGCAGGTGCTGTTGCTGCTGGAGCTGACGCCGGAGCTGGAGGTGCCGCAGGCTGGTCGTATTTGACCAATATCGTTAACGTATTATTGTTAACGTTATTGTTACCCCTAACTACAGTGTCCTCAGGCAGTGCTGCTGGTTTAGCAGGTGCAATTGGATTCTCCTTGTATACATCGGGTTCTTCCGGTGCAACATACGCAGTACGTTCTACTGCAACTGGCACGGCCGGATTTCCACAAGCACTCAAGGTCCACATGACATTGTTGTAGTGATACCCTTTGTACCATCCGGTAAAGAAGAGTCCCATCTCATCATAGAGGCATTTCTCGCCATTTAACATGGTGTCCCCTTTCTTGTATGCGGGACGATAAAATAGTTTTAGTCCGCCCCCGTGAGGGATGCAGCCTACTTTGTACGTTTGCCCCATGTTGTCTGGAGGCAGCGCCAGGTGAGAAGCCCTTATCAGCTCTATCATTTCGATGTTGCTGAGTTGGGTCTGGTTGAATATGTACATCGCATTTTTGCGATGTTCATCAGCCATCTCATCGAGCGTCATGCCCGAGTTGGCCGTATTCCAATATTTTCCGTCGCCTGAGAACAGGCCAACCATTGCAGTGTTTTTAAACACTACTGGTTCAACCTTCCCAACATACTTACCCTTCATGAAGGAGTGATGTACGAGATTTTCACGTGCTGATGCCGGTCCTGCAAAAAACAGTACTAGCATTACATTTAAAAGAACTTTTTTCATAATAAACTTATTTTTGGTTAAAAATATTGTTTGTTTTTGTTTAGCTTTATACTAGCATATATAATAGATATTGTCAACTACCCTCTCCCAACCCTATGGTGGGGTCTCGCCTGCCTCTTTTTGTAGTATCTCCTGATGATGTTGTACTCACTCCTACTCAAACTACGCTATACTATAGGCACAATGGTTCACTTTGATGAAGAAGAACAACAAAAGCGATTTTCAAATCTTCGCACCGAAGAAGAAGAAGACCTGGTCGCAATGCTGGCACAGACACGGTACGGCATATCGTCCGTCAACCTCGCTGGTCAACCCATAGACAACGATGCGATCCGACTCATGGAAGAAAAAGACGCTCGTGCACTCGATGTTGCTCCATACAAACTCATCGGCAAGAAGCTCATGCTCGCCGTACGCTCCCCTGTTGCTGACGGCGCACTCAAGGCAAAAACAATGCTTGAAGCAAAGGGTTTTGATGTGACGTTTGTCATGGCGAGCGAAAACAGTATGAAAAAGGTCTGGAGTCGCTACGAAGATCTCTCCTTTGCAACACGAAGTCGTGCAGGTGGTCTCGATGTTTCTCCCGACGTCCTCGTCGAACTGTCTCAGAAGATCAAAACGCTCGATGATGCAGTCCGCGAGATCGAAACAGCGCTCGCCGATGACAGCTCTGCCCACCACCTCTCGCGTATCCTTGAGATTATCCTTGGTGCAGGCATCGGTCTCGGTGCCTCTGATGTCCACGTCGAACCCATGGAAGACAAGGTGGAGCTCAGATTCCGCCTCGATGGTGTACTACGCGTGGTCACCTACTTTAATGCACTGACGTACAAGCAGATCAATACGCGCATCAAACTCCTCTCTGGTCTCAAACTCACGA
>JAGOVD010000037.1 GCA_018060905.1 Minisyncoccota bacterium | reverse complement strand
GGGTTGAGCCTCATACGCTCTGGCACTTTCCATCTGATAATCCGATACTGGGGATCAATAATCGCAGCTACTGCTGTCAGCGGTACACCGAGGAGTGAGTACTTGAGGCGTTCCTGATTCCCCTGGCATGCACCACGCAGAAAATTAGTCATAATCTGATCCTTCCCAATAGCAATCGAATCGATGTGATTTTCATTGCCATTGTTTTTGCCAACAAGTGACACACATATCCCCAATTTCTGTAGCGCATGTGCTACATATATAGGAGAAACATTATTGCACTTGTATACATCGATCAATGCCGTCTCTACGGCGTCTTCGAGCACCAGTCGTACCCGAACAAGTTCCAACACAGGCAACCGACGGAGGTGCCTGATTTCAGTAAGTGATTTACTCATACGTATTCAGTTTTTAATTTTTCTCAATGATAGCACTTTTTATAAAAAAGTCAATAATTACTTCGTCTTTGCTGTCGGTTGTGGTTGCTGTTTGGGGATAAGCGCTGAGAGTTGCTCAAGTGTCTGGTAGCCGTTGAGTGTTGTGCCGTTGAGGACAATTGCAGGAAGTGCATCGCCTACGTTGTAGATATCGATGAGCGCTTTGACTGTCGAGAGGTCGAGGTTGTAATCAAAGGCGTAGACGCGGACTTCGGGGTGTGCATCACGGAGCGCGTCGAGGACGTAGCCCTGTCGAGTACAGTCAGCACACGCAAGCTCTGTCCCATAGAAATAAAAGACACTTGTAAACGTTTGCTTGCACCGTTCAGCAACGCGCTTGTTGAGGAGGAAGTCTCGAATCTCCAGGAGGGTGTACTGCTTTTTGAGCGTCATGATCTCGTCGGGCGTTGCGACATTTTGTTCACTGTACGCTATTTTTTCTGCAAGCGTCGCGAGCTCTTTGGAGAATACTGCAGTGGCGCCACTCCCACAGTCCCCCTCTTTCAAGAGATCAAATTCAGTTTCAGATGAGAGGATGTCAATCGCTATTTTGTCTTGGGATGTTTTGAGGTTTGTAAATTTTTGCTTGTTGAGGGTGTCGCTCGCAATCCAGGCAATCGCAAAGATGCCGAGGGTGAGGAAAAACGCAACAATGTATTTGGGAGTATGTGTTTTCATAGGGATTATCGCCAGCTTGGCTTGTGTTTCGTCAGCGAACTCCACACCGCCTTCATAAGCCAAAACGGTGCAATGGCACTGTAGACCAGTATATACCAAATGAGGTACGCAAAGTTGAGTCGTTCGTGCGCCATGCGACTGCCGATAACTGTCACGAGTGCAATGATGCCGTAGAGCGCAACGGTGATGAAGAGAATCGTCTGTGTATTGATGTAAAACCAGTCGAGGTTAATCGTGAGGGTCCCTGTGTGAAAACCAACGGTGCGCAACTGCGCAATCTTTTCAATGATCCAAACAATAACGTTATAAAAGATAGTAAAAAATATATACACCGTCGCCGTAATAGACACAATACCAGACGGGAGTGTAAAAAATGAAAAGTTGCCATAGTGCTTACGGAAAATGAGCCGGCGATAATCTATCGTGTTTTGGATGAACCCATAGATCCAACGGACACGTTGTTTGAACAGCTTGGGAATCGTACTCGGTGCAACAGTAAAGATATGTGCCGTGTGGCAATGTCCGATACGCAAATGTGCTTCTTGCATACGATACGCAATCTCCATGTCTTCGGTATTGTGTGCCTTGCGGAAACCGCCGATCTGCTGAAACACGCTACGGCGAAAGACGGAAAAGGGTCCAGGGGTCACATGGATTGCACCGAGGTAGGCGAGCATTTTCTTTACATAGATACCCATGTTGTACTCAACTTTTTGGATTTTCTGGATGAAAGTCTTGGGTTTGAAAATAATGATCGAAGGTGCGATAGCCATCATGTCAGGATTCTTTTCAAACATGTTCATCGTGCGCTTGAGCGCATCCGGTGCAACAAATGAATCAGCATCGAGACAACTGATAAACTCTGTCGTCGTGTTGTCGATACCATAGTTAACTGCAGTGTGCTTACCTCCATTTTCTTTTTTGAGTATTTGAACTTGTGGATGATCTTTGTATTTGAGTATTTCATCCCAGGTACGGTCGGTACTCCCATCATCAACGGCAATAACCTGAAGTTTATCTTTTGGGTACTCGAGCGCGAGCAAGCTCTCGATAGTACCATGCACTGTCGTACCTTCATTCCAGCACGGCACCACAATTGCAACGGTTGGGTATCTCGTCAGAATAACAGGGTCAGCTTCCTCTTTTTTGAGCGTCTTGCGCTTTTCTATATACGTCACAAACAAAAAAACCTGAACATACAGGGCCAAAAAAGTGATAGCATAGGTCGCTATTTCTGCGAAATTCATCAATATAGACTAGCATTTTTGAAGCTTTTTTTCAACCCGGTATAGATCTATGATACAATTTACGGATGCAACCAGAAACAACACCACATGAATCAAATAGTGAACGAACAAAAAGTAGTATTAGTATCCCCGCAGCGATTATCAGTGGAGCGGTCGTCATCGCTATCGCGTTGATCATCGTATGGGGACCAAAACAAAAATCAGCAGATGCTCCCCTCGAACCCACAACACGTCCAGCAGAGATCACAAGTGTCCCTGCGGCAGTTGCAGTTATCCGCGCCAACGACCGTGTCCGCGGTGACGCCACAAAAGCCGAGGTCGCAATCATTGAGTACTCAGATTCTGATTGTCCATTTTGCACTCGCTTTCACACAACAATGCAACAAATCTCTACTGCCTATGGAGACAAGGTGGCATGGGTATATCGATACTTCCCCCTCACGAGCCTTCACCCGAACGCAGTGACCGAAGCAGTCGCACTCGAATGTGTCGCAGAGCTCGGTGGTGCTGACGCCTTCAACAACTACCTTGATACCATCATCAACGTCACTCTCAATCCTGATCCAAAGAGCAACGAAGCACTCACGACGTTTGCCACCGGACAAGGTATCGACAAAAAACTCTTTGAGAGCTGTATGAAAGGTACTGCCGCATCAGACCGTGTCAAAGCAGACATCGCAGAAGCAGGAGAAATCGGCGCCCAAGGAACACCGTTCTCAATCGCCGTCAATCTCAAAACTGGCGAACAAATCATCATCCCCGGTGCATATCCGTTCGCAGATGTGAAAGCTGATATTGATTCACTTTTGAAATAACATATAAAAATTGGAAATAAAAAAAGCCCCGAACATGTTCGGGGCTTTTGATTTAATAAATAAATTAAAAGATAACTATTGAACGAGGGCCACTTCTAGGATTACGATCATACTGATCACTCCAATGCAATTGGAACCCAGATCCAAAACCGCCAGTCATTACCTCTCCATTATCCAAAGACGTTGTGAGTGTGAATCCAAAATTGATACCAAGGCGAACTTTAAATCTCCAGTACATAAATTGATGAACAAGCATATATTCATCAATTGTCATAAAAGTGCCGTTCTCAATGAAATCTTTGTAGGTTTTACCAAGATATTGCTCATCAGGCTCTATACCACCCTTATGAGCAAATACATAGGTACTAATGGGACGGGTTTGTTCAGATGTTTTTTTCTGCACTACGCTTCCGAAAACAGTATTCTTTCGACTATCTGTATAATCCATGTACTTGCGTACTAGGCCACCATAACCGAGCTTGCTGAATCCACCATAGATAGAATCGGCATCAAGATTGGATGGCTTTATCATGTAATGTACAAACTTTTCAGTTTCCTTAAGACTTACGTCTGAAAGATTTGTTATACCATAGACTTCAGCAAAGAATTTCTGAAGATCTCCTTTGTAATTTTGGAGATAAACTTCCGATGAAGCAGTACTTATAGTTTTATTCATTGTTGTTAATTTTTTGATTTACAATTTTGTTCTGAATATATTATATCACATATAATTTAATAAGTCAATATAAAAAACCTTTATTTCTAAAGACTTTTTATCGGTATTATCTAATCCGCCTTCGTTGAAACTTCGGCGAGACTAGTCAAAATAGTTGCGGAGGCGTTGGATGCGGTCGTTTTGGCGGAGTTTTTCGTGGACCTTGGCTTCGATCTGTCTGATACGTTCACGAGTGACACCGAACTCCTTGCCGACTTCTTCGAGGGTGTGCTGTACCCCATCGATGAGTCCGTAGCGCATCTCGAGGATGCGTTTCTCTTTGGGAGAGATTTCTTCGAGTACTCCCCTGATCGCATCTTGGAGCATACGGCGAGACGCTTCTTGGTCAGGACGAAGGATCTTGTCATCGGGAATGAATTCACCAAATGTTGATTTGTCTTCGTCATCCCCAATCGGTTGCTCGAGTGAGCGCGTCTCTT
>JAGOVD010000036.1 GCA_018060905.1 Minisyncoccota bacterium | reverse complement strand
ACCTCATTCTTCCCCGCACCCTTGGCTTGCACCCAGACACGGGCGAACCTATCATTGCAAATACCGGCAGATTTGGCCCATACATCGGGCATGCAGGAGACTTCCGTTCACTGAAGGGCGAAGACACCCCATACACTGTGTCCTTCGAGCGTGCTCTCGATATACTCAAAGAACCAAAAAAAACACGCACGGGTGAAAAACTCATCAAAGAAGTAGGAATTCACCCAAAGACGAAAAAGATGATAAAGGTCTTTGAGTCAAAATCAGGACGCTACCTCACCCGAGGGTTTACCCGCATCTGGCTTCCCGATAACACTGATATTGAAAAGTTTTCCCTCGATGATGCCCTCGCACTTCTCGGAAAAAAGTAAGCTCTTCATACAAAGGCCAGTCCTTTGTATGAAGAGTGTTGCACAAAACGGTATACAAATGTAGTATGTGAAAGGATTACAGTAGTACCTTTCAACCTTTTTGGAGACTCAAAATGTCAAGAGAAACCCTCGCGGTTGCAACAAGTTTTGACCCACAGGAACTCAGGAGATTATCTCTCGGGCCAATTGAAAATTCTGGTGCCAGAGCCAGTATACAGCTTGCACAATTTGGTCACAATTTTCTCGACACAAACAGCAGTTCTCACGGCTTTCCAATGCGGGGCATGGAGCAGACTCAAGAGCGTCTTTTGCAGATTGTACGAATCGCAGATCACGCACAAAAAGCATCCCTGTATTGTAGCCAAATAGGTATAACACCGCTCGCTGTCGTACCGACATCTGCATGGGAAAAGATGTGTGCCCAAGCAAATTTGTTTACTGTCTGTCCAACAAAAAATTCGATGGTGACAGTCTCCCTCAAGAGACTTCATGATCGGATCCAGATTGCCAAATCTACTCCAGCACCGACACCTTCTTTCTGGTCAATTATTCCTTTGATCTTTTCAAGACCAGATCCTCAAAAAGAAAGGGTGGATAACACTCTTTGGCAACTTGGTCAAGAAGAAACCGTTGTAAGAAAATACTTCACAAAAGAAGCATGGCACGATACTCTGCGGGATCTTTTGCCAGAGAACAAGGAACCGGCTGACAGTGGGTACAAGACGAAAATTCTTTTCCCATCTCCACCGACTGATGTAGCGCTGGTTATTCAGAGACTTACTGGCAAAGTAAAGATCATGGTAACGCTCGAAAGTGGAGCGATTTACTTCCCTGATCTTGAAATGGAGTTACTCAATGATATCGAGAAAGCGAAAAAAAAAGTAGCGGAGCAATATGATGCTTACCTTAAGTCTCTTGAGGAGCAAAGAAATCTCAAAATTAAGAAGCTAAATCAGGTAGATCCTCTACTTGAGCCAATCATTACTTTTGGTGTTGGTGAAGTTACTGTTATTGCTGCTCAATATGGAGAATGGGCAATAGAACAGTGTGTCATGGAAAGATGTATAGAATAAAGTCTTTTCGTCTAAATACAATACATACAGGGCTTGACGTTAAGTAATACATTGATGTAGTATCGAATGAGCAGTAGGGTCTTTAGGCCCTACTTTTTTTGATCTTTTTAGTGGAGAGATATCCATGTACGATGAATCGAAGATTCCATCTATTGTTTCAAGTATTCTCAATGGTTCCATGTCACCTGACGATGCAATTAAGGCAATGGTTCTTAAGGAAAGATGGTGCTCCAAAGAAGAATTGCTCAGTACTTGGATACAACTCATAAAGACAAAAAAGATTGTATCAAATCGTGCATTCGAAATCGGTACTATGTTAAATCTCGTAGACGTGTGGATTACACTCCTTGAATCTCGTGTCCTCTCAACGGAAAAAATTTGGGAAGCTGCTACATGTGCGTCGAGATGCACTCATGAGTATGAAAAAACATTCAAAATTTGGTACTTGGTTGCTACAAGTATTGAATTACCACTACTCTCAATCGAACAGATGTTTGAGCTTGCAAAACGCTTGAGGAATAATGATTTTCTAATTACGGTTTTGAAATCCGGGAGATTGACACCAAGCGACGTCTTGATTACTGGTTACAACACCCTTGTCGTTAAAGATCAAGATGGTGATGAGGATTTCAGATCGTATCTGTCATCTCTCGAACAATGCTTTGACAATGAGTTTTGGGAGAAAGATGAATGCCTTTCAGCGTTGCGAAATAATCCTACATTGGGAGTCGCATCGATTATTCTCAAGAAACTAGTCCTTAGAGAAGATGAGCTTGATGAAATAAATGCTATGAATTGGCGAGAGAATTCAAAGCCATGGAAAGTCGCCAAGCACATTACCATTCCAATGATCAGACAGAAATCACTCTCCTATCCAAAAGCGCTATTGGCTCTCCGTAAATACCCAGACAGCATAGACGTACGTGGCGAAATACTCAAGCGATTTGGAAACGATTCGAGGGCAATGTGCGAATCTGACTTTCTGTCAGTACTTCTTGATTTGATGAATACTTCAAGACCAAACCAGTGGGAAATTGCCGAATTATACAGAATTGCTCAAAAAAGTTGGCTTGAGCGAAATGTACAATAAGTCACAAGGTTGGGGAAACCCAACCTTTTTTGTTTAGTTATGAACCCTTACACATTATAATCGTCAAAACACAATGAGGTACAATAGCAACTTTCTACCATTTTAGATATTTTCTTAAAATAACACATGTAGTTAGTTCTTGTTATCTTCCCCCACCAACGGTAGAATTGATGTATGGCGACACTCTTCACTGTACAAAATATTATTGAATCACTAAGCTCAACTGAGACCGCTGATGTGGAGCTCGTACGCCATGCATACGAATTTGCAAAGACAGCACACGAGGGGCGCACTCGCTACTCAGGTGATCCATACCTCACCCATCTTGCTGCGGTCGCTAAAATGCTCGCAGAAATTGGTATGGGCGCACAAACAGTCGCAGCTGGTCTCCTTCATGACACTATCGAAGATACCTCAGTCACCCCAGAAGATATTAAAAAAGAGTTTGGTGAAGAAATTTTCTTCTTGGTGCAAGGAGTGACGAAACTTGGCTCAGTGCGCTACTACGGAAGCGATCGACACAATGAAAGTCTCCGAAAACTTTTTGTTGCGACGAGTCAGGATATCCGCGTCCTCATCATCAAACTCATTGATCGTCTCCACAATATGCAGACGCTCGAGTTTGTCCCCAAGGAAAAACAACTTCGCATCGCACGTGAGACACTCGAAATCTATGTTCCCGTGACGCACCGACTTGGAATGGGACGTATTCGAAAAGAGCTCGAGGACCTTGCCTTTCCCTACGTGTATCCCGACGAACACAAGCGCGTCATTGGCCTCACAAAGCAACTCGCAAAAAATAGCGAAGAAGAACTCGAGCGCGCACGTAAGTCACTCCAAAAGCGTCTTGCAGAGAGTGGCTTACGCGATTTCCATACCTCGTACCGTTCAAAGGGTACCTATAGCCTCTATCAGAAACTCAAACGTCGTGAATGGGATCTCGACAAGGTGTATGACTACCTCGCTATTCGCGTGGTCGTGCAGAATGTAGAGCAGTGTTACCAAGTCCTTGGCATTGTCCACGAGATATGGCGCCCACTTCCCCAGCGGGTGAAAGACTACATCGCCTTTCCAAAGCCAAATGGCTACAAGTCACTCCACACGACCGTCATTACCCCAAACCGAACCATCCTCGAAGTACAGATTCGTACCGAGACGATGCATCGCGAAGCTGAGTACGGTATTGCATCACACATCATCTACAAAAACATGCAACTGGGGCAAAAGGAAACCCGGAGCACTGCATCCTGGTTTGCCTCGCTTGTACCAGCACTCTTTAAGCCGTTTATTTGGAAAACAAAAACTCCGCCAGAAGCTCAGAAGGACGTCATCCAAGATCATACCCACAAGCAAAAAATCCCACGATGGATACAGGAAATTGCTGATGCACATAAATCAGGAACGAGTGAACGTGAGTTCTTCGAAGGGAGTGGGGATGACTTTTTCTCCTATCGCATTTTCGTGTTTACCCCAGAGGGTGATGTGATTGACCTACCCCTCGGAGCCACGCCCATAGACTTCGCGTACGCCATTCATTCTGACATTGGAGATCATGTCGCGGGAGCAAAGATGAACAAGAAGCTCGTAGAACTGAGCACTGAGTTAAAGAACGGTGACATTGTTGAAATCATCACCGGCAAGTCAAACAAGCCAACTCGCAAGTGGCTCGATTATGCAAAAACTTCCCTTGCCCGAAGAAAGATTCGTACAGCACTTGCAAATGAGCAAGCTACAATGAGAAATTCTTGAGTGCATAGAGATCCGCATCATCCTCTTGTGGTTTTGGCGGTTCTACTTTTTGAGGTACGACAGTAGCTATCGGTTGCGCTTCTTGCATGCCTGGCGCAGTGTATGAGTGCGTGTAGCTCGATGAGACAGGAATATTCGCTGGTGCAACCGGCTGTACTGGGTGCATCACATGTACCCCGCTCGTTGGTACTGTACGCGTTGGTGAATTCAACGACGATTGTGGTAGGGGGGTATGTACTGCTTCGTCATGCGGCATTTCATATGATCGAGTCATTTCTGGCACGGTCATAAAGG
>JAGOVD010000035.1 GCA_018060905.1 Minisyncoccota bacterium | reverse complement strand
CTCTCTCCTTTGCCGTATAGGCAAGCGCACGTGTGAGCATTATGAAGTATTTAGAGTGTTAGCGGGCGTAGTCCGTAATACGGGTTTCGCGGATGATGGTTACTTTGATTTGACCCGGGTAGCGGAGCTCGGTTTCGATGGAGAGCGCGATGGTGCGTGCCATGTCTTTGGCTTCAAAGTCTGAGACGTTTTCAGGATGGACGAAGATACGGATCTCGCGTCCCGCTTGGAGTGCATATGCTTTGTCGACACCTTTGAATCGCCCCGCAAGTCCTTCGAGGTCGTGAAGGCGTTTGAGGTACATCTCTGCAGTATCTCGTCGAGCACCAGGGCGTGCACCGGAAATCATGTCGGCGGTCTGGACGATGACTGCTTCGAGTGATTCATGGGGGCAGTCATCGTGGTGGCTCTTCATCGCAGTGATGATGCGTTCATCAGTGCCAAAGCGGCGCATGACTTTGATACCGATGTCGATGTGCGTACCTTCAAATTCATGGTCGAGCGCTTTGCCGATATCGTGGACGAGTGCACCAGCTTTGGCGATGTACACGTCAGCACCAACTTCTGAGGCGAGCATTTCAGCGATGTGTGCCATTTCGATAGAGTGCTGCAAGACGTTTTGCCCATAGCTGGTACGGAAATGGAGACGACCGAGAATCGCAATGAGGCGAGGGTCGAGGTTGTAGATACCACACTCATATGCCGCAGCGGCACCTTTTTCTTTGATGATTTCATGGATTGCAGTGCGCGACTTCTCGACTTCTTCTTCGATCTTTGCCGGCTGGATGCGACCGTCTTTGACGAGGACTTCGAGCGCATGTACTGCAATGGCGCGGCGAACGGGGTCGAAACAGGAAACAACGATGGCCCCAGGCGCTTCATCGACGAGGATTTCGACACCGGTGTAGCGTTCGATCGCGCGGATGTTGCGACCCTCTTTGCCGATGATCTTGCCTTTCACTTCTTCATTATCGATCGGCACACTTGCGGTAGTGAGTTCACTCGCTGTAGGGACAGCAAGGCGTTGGATGGTCGTCATGAGAATGTCACGCGCGCGATCAGTGAGCGTTTCTTGCATCTGGTGTTCGAGTTTGTGCATGCGCACCGTGAGGTCTTCGCTGTACTGACGCTCACTCTCTTTGATCAGTGCATTGCGAGCATCTTCAGTGGTAAATCCCGCAATCTCTTCGAGGAGTGTTTGGCGTGCAGCAAGGAGTGCTTCGGATTCTTTTTGTTGCGCAAATACAAGCTCAGCTTTTTGATCGATGAGTGTTGCACGACTGTCCAGCTCTGCTTGACGCTGATCGATGAGAGATTCTTTTTTAGCGAGGCGACCTTCTGTTGCTGCTGTTTTCTCGTACGCGTCATCGATAATCTTTTGTGCTGTCTCACGTGCGTGGACGAGACGTTCAGAAACTGAGATTTCGAGGTTGTTCTTGCGAATCATAAAAATGACTGCGCGGACACTGTAGCCAAGCAATGCTCCACCAAGGAGCATGCTCGATGCGAGTATGTATTCGTTCATGTTACTTTACAGTTACTGCTTTGGTAATGACGCCATCGATGATACCGTATTTTTTTGCCTCATCAGCACTCATGAAGAAATCACGATCCATATCTTTTTCAACTTGTGCAAGTTTTTGCCCAGTATTTTTTGAAAATATCTCATTGAGACGATGACGAAGCTTGAGCATTTGTTTTGCGGTAATCTCAATATCGGTCACTTGTCCTTCAAACCCACCGTGTGGTTGGTGAATCATAACTTCGGAGTTTGGGAGTGCATAGCGCTTACCCTTGGCGCCACCTGCGAGGAGGTGGGAACCCATAGAAGCAGCAACACCAACACAAATCGTCGAAACATCTGGTTTGATGAAGTTCATCGTATCGAGAATAGCAAGACCTGCGGTGACTGAGCCACCAGGAGAATTGATATAGAGTTGAACATCTTTTTTAGCGTCTTCGTTTGCAAGAAAAAGGAGCTGTGCAATAACGAGGTTCGCAACCTCATCATTGATCGGTCCGCCGAGGAATATAATGCGTTCTTTGAGGAGGCGAGAGTAGATGTCGTACGCGCGCTCTCCCATGTTTGTCTTTTCAATAACGGTTGGGATTAACATAGGAATTAGTTAGTAGTTAGTAGTAAGTAGTACGTAGGAGTATCAGGCAGGACAGGGAATCAGAATGCCCACACTATACGCTCAATTGACTTTTTTTGCAAAAGTACTAGAGTTAGAGAAAACCAATTGTATGTATACCACTATTCAACTAAGAAACATTGCCTTCTTTAAGAAACTATCCCCGGACATCACTATTACTGCTGACGTTGAAGAAAAAATTAAAAAAATCTGCTTTTTCGGAATTGAATTTTCGAATGGCTTCAAAATCCAAAGAGGACTTTTTTTTAAGAAACTCAAAGAAAATGGTATTAAATTATCAGAAAAGATTTCTTTTGGACCTGCTCTTATCCTCAACGATGATGAAGCACAATCGATCGGTCCACTGGGGTTTATTTAAATTAACGAAAAAACTGTAAATCTGGGTACATACTCAGGTTTATTTTTTTTGTAAAAAAATAAAAGGCCATCACATTATGAGATGGCCCAGGAAAGGTAGTATGGCAACTCCTATCTCTGAGTAAGTAAGTTTATTGCCTCAAATGGCCATATGAAGCAATGTGTACTACCGTTCAAACAATAGAATAGCCCCTATCTTAATAGAAACACGTGTGTTTTGTCAATTACTTACCTGCTCCTTCAATGAGCGCCAACACTTTTTCGTTCGTGAGCATCATGTCGGCGTATGCCTTGGTGCGAGCAGGATCGGCACCGGGGTACATCGCCAGGAGTTTTTGTGTCTCAGCATCAACTTCTTCATCACTCGGGACGATGGCTGCATCACGCGCAATCGCATTCAAGACAAATTGAAATCGTCCACGCTTTTCTGCCTCTGGTTTAAATTCTATTGCCATTTCCTCTCGGGTCTTGTTGATATGTTTCACGTATTCTTCAAACGTAGAACCTGCACGTGCGATATCTGCCTCAAGGGTTGCAAACATCTTGTCTGTTTCTGATTGGACGATAACCTCAGGGAGCTCAAAGGATGTTTTCTCGATAATCGACTCAACGATACGCACCCGTCGTTTGTCGCGGGCAGCATGTTCTGCTTCATGCATCAAGTTCTCTCTCACCTTTGCGCGGAGTTCATTCATGGTTTGGAAATTGCCAAATGACTTTGCGAACTCATCATTGAGCTCAGGAAGAGGTTCTGCATGCTCGTGCACATCTCCTTCGTGGTGGACATGACCATATGCCCGCATTTGCTGAAGGTCATGGATGACCTTGTCAGTATCTGTATCGGTGACATCCTTAGGAATCTCAGGGGGGATGGTCGTGGCGATTTTCTTGTAGTCAGGGAGTTTGATTTCGGGAAATACTGCTGCGCCAATAGAGAATCCGAGGGGATTGCCACGAGCGATTTTTGTAATCGATACTTCGGGTCGACCAATAACGTCGATGCCCTGTTCACTGAGGATGAGGGGAAATACGCTGTTGATAGCGAGCTCTGCCATATCTCCGAGGAGTAATCCGTCGGGAATCTGTTTCTGAGCAACATCTTTTGGGACATTGCCCTTGCGGAAGCCGGGTACTTCGATGTGCTCTGCGAGCTTTTTGAAGACCTGGTTCTCAAATGAAGCAAAATGTTCCCAGGTGATTTCGCCAGCGATTTCAACCCGACTTTTCGGGAGGTGGTTAATCGTGACGGTATAAGGGGCTGTGGTTTCTTGGGGCTGTTTTTTCATACGGGGCAGTCTAGCATATACATATATATGTGCAAAAAGGCATTTCATGGGGCTATTGACAAAATGGACTATATGGTATACAATATACCCAGAATACGTAACAAAATTAAAAACATACAAAAACTTTAACAAATGAAAAAGAATCTCTTCTTCGTGGCCATACTGGCCATCTCTGTAACCCTTTTTACGTCATGCAAAAAGGAAAACACTATACCACCCGCACAGCAGGATGAAATGAGTCTCGACTGGGGCTCAATTGATGAAAAAATTGCGGCGTTTAAGCGTGGTGATGATGTAAGCACTGAGCGGGGTTGCCCGGTGAGCGTAAAATACATATACGGCTCCGGCGGTTCCGGGTACCATAATCCGGCTGGATATTTGGACGCTACGTTAAGTAGCTTCTACAACTACCATGCAAATGTTGTTCCCGCTATTGTTACAACTACATTTGCATGGATCAGTCCTACAGGTCCAAAACAAAAAAGGGTAGCAAAAATCGCGTGGCCAATGCCCGAAGGGACAGATATCGATTGGGTATCCCTTTCAGGAGTTCAGATTGCGTATAGTTCGTGGGTAACTGCGGACACCTACCTAATAACAGTATGTGGAACCGTGTTCCAGCACTATCAATTTGGACTTGGTTCCGCACCTCGTGGGGAAAACCAGGATTGGACCCAAGAGATGAAATCGAAAAATCCATCCCATACGGATGGGGGAGAAATTTTTAAGTAAGTTTTTTTAAAAAACTTAGCAAAGAGCCAAACGGTAAACGTTTGGCTCTTTTTTATGTATTGGTATATACCTAAAACTGTTTTG
>JAGOVD010000034.1 GCA_018060905.1 Minisyncoccota bacterium | reverse complement strand
GTGTAGGAAGGCAGGCGAAGCCGTTGGAAAACCGTGATTTTTTAAAGAGTGAGATAGCGAAGCGTCCCGATTTTAATTCGAGGGCGATCCCGCTAATTACATATCCCTGCTATACTGTACTTATGTTTAAGAAAAAAGCCGTCTGTCAGAGTTGTGGGATGCCTATGAGTGAAGATCCCGAAGGAGGAGGCACGAATGCCGACGGTACCCTTTCGAGCGAGTACTGCAGCTTTTGTTATGCACGGGGCGCATTTACACAGCCCGACATCACCATGGAAGCAATGCGTGAGCAGGTAAAGGGTCAGATGAAAAACGTCCCAACTATCCTCCGTGCGCACTTCACTCGTACCATTCCTAAACTGAAGCGCTGGAAACTTTTGGAATAGTCGCAATCTTTTTCTGCTCCATAGACAGGATGCGGTAGGGGTTGATTCTTGGTACTATCTATATATGGAAACTCGTATTTTTATCACCCGACCACTCCCTGCTCGCATAACGGAGCTCCTGAGTGCAAAGGGGTACTCTGTTGACACTAACCCTAAAGACATACTCCTTACCCAAAAACAACTGATTCGATTTCTCAAAAAGAAGCCATATGATGCAGTGCTTACCCTCCTGACCGACAAAATCGACAGCGCCGTATTTGATGCTACACCTAGTGTGAAGCTCTACGCCAACTATTCAACTGGTTATGACAATATCGATATTGTAGAAGCAAAAAAGCGCGGTATTGTAGTAACGAATGCGCCGACTGAGGAGACGGCGACTGCAGTGGCAGAGCATACAATTGCACTTCTTTTGGCATTATCAACACGATTGGTTGACGCACATGCCTTTGTCCGAAAAGGGAAATTTAAAGGATGGAACCCATCGAGCTTTGTCGGTACTCGGATTGCAGGCAAGATCTTGGGTCTCGTGGGGTGTGGCGCAATCGGTCAAAAAGTAGCTGCGCTCGCACACGCACTCGGTATGGAAGTTATATATACTGACGTGAAGCGAAATGACTCTATTGAGACAGAGTATGGTGCGAAGTATTATGAGTCACTTGATGCACTGCTCACAGTTGCGGATGTTGTTAGTATTCATGCACCTCTTCTTCCATCGACACACCACTTATTTGATGCGACGCGACTCTCGCACATGAAACCAACAGCATATATCATCAATACTTCTCGAGGCCCCGTTATTGATGAGCGAGCACTCGAAGATGCTCTATACGAAAAACAAATCGCGGGCGCAGGGCTTGATGTCTTTGAGTTTGAACCAACTATCAGAAAGAGATTGCGGCGACTACCGACCGCCGTGCTTACTCCCCATATTGCTTCGGCAACGATAGAGGCACGAAATGCAATGACAGACATTGTCATTCAAAACATTGTCGAATTTTTTGAAGGGCGTACACCACCACATACTGTTACCAGCTAATCACCATACTATGCAAGGAAAACTAATTTTGACACGACACCATGCTTCTGACTGGAACATGCAAGGACGTTGGCAGGGGGAGCGCGATCGACACCTCACTGAATACGGATTCAAAAAATCAGAAGACATGGGACTTCTAATCAAAGATATTCATATCGACCAGGCATTTGCTTCAATGCTCGTGCGATCGATTGAGACACTCTCGTGTATGTTAAATACTTGTGAACGATACCAGGTACCCACCGAGCATGCTGCTGAACTCAACGAACGAGACTATGGAGACTACACAGGCAAAAATAAATGGGACATGCAAGAGGCTATAGGAGAAGAGGCATGGAACAAGGTTCGTCGGGCATGGGAGTATCCGATACCGAACGGCGAAACCCTGCACATGGTGTACGATCGGGCAGTACCGTACTATCTACACAAGATTGTGCCAGCTGTGGTTGATGGCAAGAACACGTTGGTAGTTGCTCATGGCAACTCATTGCGTGCAATCATCAAGTATATTGAGTCGATTTCTGATGAAGAGATAGAGCATCTCGAGATTCCTTTTGGGGCCGTGCTCGTGTACGACATCGATGACACTGGTCGCATGATTAGCAAAGAAGTCAGAGAGATTTCTTCAGAAGTACCCGCATGAAATACTCCCGAGCACAAATAGTTGCAACTCTAGGTCCGACATCAAACACGGCGTCTATATTGCGCGATATGATACACGCGCAACTTGATGCAGTACGACTCAATTTTGCATGGGGAACACTTGCTGAACATACGGCACAGATTGCCATCGTGCGTGAGCTTGAGCAAGAGGTTGGAAAGAAGATACCGATTATTGTGGATCTTCCGGGTCCTCGCATTCAAGATATGGAGGGACATACCTATGACCATGAGGTCACGGTACTTACCGAAGACGACAAGCGGTTTATTGCGTTTGCAGTAGCGCAAGACGTAGAGTATGTTGCAATGTCATTTATCGGATGTGCGGCCGATGTTCTAGCTGGTCGATCGGCTATTGCGGCATGTGGAGGTACCCAAAAAATTATTGCAAAGATTGAACGAAAGGTTGCAGTTGATCATTTGCAAGAAGTTATCGAGGTGGCGGATGCAGTGATGGTTGCTCGGGGAGATCTGGGTAATGAAATCCCTCTTGAACAGGTACCCTTTGTCCAAGATGCTATCGTGCGAACTACAAAAGAAGCAGGGAAGCCTGTTATTGTAGCAACACAAATGATGCTCTCAATGACCGATCATGATACACCGACACGCGCTGAAGTGACCGATGTCGCGTATGCGATTTTGCAGGGAGCTGATGCCGTCATGCTATCAGAAGAAAGTGCCAAAGGTGCATACCCTGTTCTCGCAGTAGTTATGATGGAGAAGATTATCAGTGAAGCAGAAAAACACATGGGAGCGACGCTCCATATCAACCAATTATGAAAACAATTACCACACTGACAGCGCGAGAAATTCTTGATTCACGAGGAACGCCAACCATTGAGGTGACATGTACCCTCTCGAGTGGTGCTATTGGTATCGCGTCGGTTCCTTCGGGGGCAAGCACGGGGATTCATGAAGCGCTTGAGCTTCGCGATGGGGAGCAGAGCCGATACAACGGTCTCGGTGTGCAGCAGGCAGTTGCCCATGTTGTTGGAGAGATCAGTACCCTCTGTTCTGGGCACGAATATTCACAACAATCACTCGATGATGCACTTATCGCACTCGACGGAACTCCAAACAAATCTCGTCTCGGAGCAAATGCAATCCTCGGAGTATCGATGTCGTTTGCTGTAGCTGCGGCACACGATAGTCATATGCCCTTGTATCAGTATCTCAAGGAGGTCAGTGCTACTGACATGGGCGTAGTACCACGCCCGATGTTTAATGTTATTAATGGAGGAAAGCATGCCGATAGTGGACTTGATATTCAAGAGTATATGATTGTGCCGATCGGATTTGATTCGATCACTCGTACAGTACAAGCAGGTGCGGAAGTGATCAGTGCACTCAAAAAACTATTGCACGAACAAGGCTATAGTACGAGTGTGGGAGACGAAGGAGGATTTGCTCCGAAACTTGCATCCAACGAAGAGGCACTCGAACTATTGGTTCACGCAATTGACCGAGCAGGGTACACCACCGAACAGATCAAGATTGCACTCGATGTTGCTGCATCTAGTTTTTATGCTGACGGAGTATACGTACTCACTGCGGGTGGCAGACAAGAGCGCAAGACCTCAGACGATATGATTGCATGGTATGAGAGGTTACTAGAGACATACCCCATTATATCGATCGAAGACGGGCTAGCTGAGGACGACTGGGAAGGTTTTCGGGGTATGACCGCAACAATAGGTACGCGCGTTCATATTGTGGGAGATGATTTGACGGTGACAAATGTTGACCGTATCAACCAAGCAATCAAAGAAAATGCAATAAACGCAGTCCTCATAAAGCTCAACCAGATAGGTACCGTTTCAGAAACGATTGCAGCAATTGCGCTCACCAAGGCGCAGGGATGGGCACCCATTGTGTCGCATCGATCTGGAGAGACGACGGATACCTTCATCGCAGACCTTGCAGTTGGATGTGCCTGTCCATTCATCAAGTCGGGTTCACTTGTGCGTGGCGAGCGTGTCTGTAAGTATAATCGGTTGATGGATATTGAGAGAGAATTATAGGGTATACTGTCGACCTATGAAAATCTTGTACCACTACCTCCGGAAATACTGGAAACTCTGCATCCTCGTTTTATTTTTAGCACTCATCAACCAGGTCTTTACGTTGATCGGACCATTGATTTTCCGGCACGTCATTGATGACTACGCGAGTAAGTTCTCGGTGTATACGTCGACAGAGTTTTTTCAT
The DNA here is from genome assembly GCA_018060905.1 of Minisyncoccota bacterium. Classification (GTDB taxonomy): domain Bacteria; phylum Patescibacteriota; class Minisyncoccia; order Phycocordibacterales; family UBA9973; genus UBA4124. The sequence goes on along the minus strand of JAGOVD010000034.1, from coordinate 337 downwards.
GGCGTGGGAAGCCTCCTCCTCCTTGCCATCGGCGTGACTTTTGTTTCGCGGGTTGCAAAAAATTTTCAAGACTACTATTTAAACAAGGTCACACAGAAGTCTGGTGCAGATATGTACCAAGATGGAGTGAAGCATTCACTCGCACTTCCATATGAAGTGTTTGAAGATCAGCGTAGTGGTGAGACACTCGGCATTCTCCAAAAAGCCCGTTCTGATGCCGAGAAATATTTGGGGGCACTCATCAACATTGTATTTATCTCGCTCATTGGTTTTATATTTGTCTCTATCTATGCCTCAACGCTCTATTGGGGGATCGCAGTTTTATATGCGGTGACTA
>JAGOVD010000009.1 GCA_018060905.1 Minisyncoccota bacterium | reverse complement strand
ATAGGACGCTTTTTATTCAGTAGCGGTTTCAACAAGTAATATGTTTGTTATTAAATACAAAAATTTTTTTATCGGACTTTCAGCGACCCTTGTCGTGCTTGCCATGGTGGCGGTTGGTGTATATGGATTACCACTCGGTATTGATTTCAAAGGAGGATCTCAGATCCAGCTGAGCTATCCTGCGGCGCGCCCTTCGATTGCTGAGGTTACCGAAGCAATCTCCCTATCTCCTATGCGGGATGCAATCGTGCAGCCAACAGGAGAATCAGGGATTATCCTCAAGGGACACTTCATTACTGAGGCAGAAAAAGATACTGTTATCGCAACCCTTAGAGGTAGTGAAGATACGGTCATCAAGGTTGAAAGCTTTACGACTATTGGCCCTTCGGTTGGTGCAGAATTGAAGCGCAAGGCAATCGTTTCAGTCGTACTCGTACTTATTGCGATCATTTTGTTCGTAGCATATGCCTTTCGCAAGTCATCACAGCCGGTATCGTCATGGAAATACGGTCTTTCGGTCATCATGACGCTCACGCATGACATCATTATTTGTATTGGTGCGTTCGCACTCATTGGGCATTTTTATGGAGCGGAGGTGGACACCTTGTTTATTGTCGCGCTATTGACAACACTCGCACTTTCTATTTCTGATACTATCGTCGTCTTTGACCGTATTCGAGAAAATTTGGCAATTAAAAAAGAATCTCACGGAAACGCGCTGTTTGAAGCAACGGTCGGGGACAGTTTGTCACAGACATTCGTTCGTTCGATCAACACATCGCTCATGGTATTTGTTATGGTACTTACGTTGGCTATCATTGGCCCTGAGAGTACTAGACTGTTCTCGATCATGCTTGCAATCGGTATGTTCTTTGGGACGTACTCATCGATATTCCTTGCGAGCCCACTTCTTGTATTTTTTGAACGGTTGCAGAAAAAAATGGTCAAAGAGTAGTCGTTTTCACATGGGTATATACCACCGCAATTCCCTTGACAGACCTGTTTGAGAAGCGTATTGTTTTATCTGTACGGAGCGAAGAGCCTCCTTTGTGACGTGGTGTCACCAAGTGCCTCCTCTCATTTATTATTTTTCTATAAACACTTATGAATGCACTATTTTTTAGTAGAAAAACGTTTATTAGTAAGTTTACGAGTATTATCACGATTGCGGCATTATTGGTACAGCTCACTGCACCAGTTATCGCGTACGCCGTCGAAGAATCTCCTCTCGAGACGCAAACGGAATCTGTAGAAGCAATAGTAGAAGTTACTACTGAAGAGGCTCCCGCTGAAGCGGTAGTTGTGGTAGAACAAGAAGTTGCACCCCTCGTAAGTGTGATTGCAGGAAACTACAATCTCAACTTCATATGTGATGACGGATGGTGTGCAGGCCAAGTATTTGGACACACGATGACAGTTGGCGCAGAAGACGGACTTGGTGATTTCGCTGGTACGGGAGAGAAGCCTGATACCACATGGAACATGACGGGTAATTTTTCTGACCCAAACATAACGATGCAGATTGAGTATGTAACCGGTCTTAATATAGGCTATACGATGGATCTAGTTGGTACTCGAGCGCCCAATGGTGTCATGTCGGGTACAGCGACGGATAGTGGACAGCAGACTTTTCGATGGACGACCAGCGATGTCATAACCGTGACCGCGACAAAGATCGTCTGTGATAGTGAAACAGATCTTCCAAACTGGGCAACGAGTGGAACGGCGCCAGAAGAAATCACTGCTGACACTGCGACAAACTGGATTGCAGAACATTCAGACACCTGTCGCCTCGAAAGGGGTTGGGATTTCCAGTGGGGAGATCAAAGTACTGAGTATCCTGCAGGTGGAGATACCTATGTTGGAGTAATGCCGGGATATGAAACATTTGGCAATCCAACAGATGGTAGCGGTAAGACAACGGTGGTTATTCCTGTTGCTGATATTACACAGCTACACTTTGCTGAAGTACAAAAAGACGGCTATATACCGTTTACTTCTCAAGCATTTCCTGGTAATACCAAAGATGTTAGTGCAGAGTTTTACTGCATGACCGATATTGCTAACTATGACAACTACGAAGGCCTTGGTATGCCCGAAGATGGGACAGAGATTGTTCCCAACAAGCACTACTATTGTGTCGCGTGGAATGTACTAAAGAGTGCGCAAGAAGAAGTAAAACAATGTGATGTCGTGAGTGACACTTCAAGTATCATCGAAGGCACCACGGATACTGCCGTTGAAACATGGGTACATCCAGCGTGGGTACAACCACTATGGATGACTGAGTCTCCATTTGCAAAATGGATTTGGTCATCGTTGTATGTTCAAAATCCAACAGCGCAAGAGGAAAAAACATTTGTAAAAACTTTCAACCTCAGTGACGTTCCAAGTGCTGCAACGATTGATTTGGCGGCTGACAACGGATTTATCCTCGAGATAAACGGTACCGTCATAGACGACAAGATAACCATTGAGACCAACTACGGTAGCACTGTTTCATACCCAGTCACTAACCTGGTTGTGGGCACCAATACGATCAAGGTGACCGTAAGAAATTTTGCAGGGAGTGCAAACCCAGAGGAAAATCCAGCCGGTGCACTATATCGCCTCCATATCGAAGGTGGGGAGTGTTCCCCTGTTCCTGATGACTCAGGTCGTGGCAAAATTCACACCATCAAGTTCGTCGACGGTGTACGTGCGACAAAGGCAAGTGTGGATGATGCAATGTTCCCTATGTTTATTAATCCTTCAAACGGAGATTTCATGCTCAAGTCAAGCGGATGGGTACCAGGAGAAGATGGGGAATACGAAGCAACAACCTTTGCACATCCAAATGGCTCAGTGTTTACGATTGATGAAAACCTCTCAACTGATCTCGTTGGCGCAAGCTGTGAAGACGGTAGGCCATTTGCACTCGTCGGATACTCTACCGCTGCAACCTATAACGATGCTGTTCTTGCCACCAAGACTGAGATAGCACCAGCAATCACCATTGATGGAGATCAGTATCTCATCGTGCATAACACCAAGTGTACTGAGAATCCACAAGTTCCAGGCAAAGGCAAAATCCACGTCATCAAATTCATAGGAGGCATTCGTGCAACGGCGGAGAGTGCAGACAATGCAAGCTTCCCGATGAATATCAACAATCCAGATGGAGACTTTGTTCTCAAGCCAAGTGGATGGGTGAATGGTGATGGTGTCTATGAAGCAACAACACACGTTCACAAAAAGGGTTCAATATTTACGATTGACGAAAACCTCACAACACCTCTCGTGGGTGCAAGCTGTGCAGAAGGTAGACCGTATGCACTTGCTGGATACTCTACGGGGTCAACACTTGTCGAAGCAGCAGGTATCGCCCCAACACTACCTGCACCTGCGATCACGATCGATGGCGACAAATACTTGATCGTGCACAATATTAAATGTGAAGTACAGGCACATGTATACAAATATCTCCGCGATGGCGAAGGGGAGATGACTCAAGTTCCTGATGATGCTGGGATCATGAAATTTCCAATGACTTCAACATGGCAAGAACCAGATGATGTGGCGCCAATAGTGGCGTACTACACCCTCGGTATAGGTAATGGCGGTGCACCACTTAAATACGCAAGCCTCACTGCAAACATGAAGGCTGGATCAGATTATGCGACCACTGAACAAACCAATACCGGCTACGTCCTTGCTCCAGGTGCGCAGTGTCTACCTAACATGTACCGACTCGTGGGGTACAAAAAGGGTGTGGGCTCGCTTGCAGCAGCAGAGGCGTCACCAATAACTCAAGATGGTTCATTTACCAATCTCGCCGAGGACGTATACATCATCGTTGTCAATGAAGACTGTGACGATCTCCCTCCTGTTGTGGATATTTGTCCAAACCTCCCAGGAAACCAATCGGTTGTTCCAACAGGATATTATCTCGACGGTGAAGAATGTCTTCCAAATGTTTTCACGGACGGTGAAGGAGAGGATGAAAATACTGGAGGTGGAGGCTCAGGATCGCGCAGTAGAAGTAGTGGTTCTGTGCTCGGTGCATCAGCAACAGCAGGGGATGCCGAAGGACTCGTCCTTGGAGCATCAATGTGTAGCGAGTACATCCACAGCTATATCAAGCGTGGTCAATCAAACGACAAAGCTGATGTGATCCGACTTCAAGCGTTCCTCAACACATACATGGGATCTCTATTGATGACGACGGGTGTGTATGATCAACAGACATTCGATGTACTCAAGGCGTTTCAAGTTAAAGAAGCAGGACAAGTACTTCAACCATGGAAGCAAACTCCTGGCGGCATCGACGAAAGTGGTACGGGCTATGTATACAAGACAACGAAGCGCTGGATCAATATGATCAAGTGTCCAGAACTCAACCTTGCTATGCCATCACTAACTCACTAATCTATACCGTAAAAACACCCCGTAAAAGGGGTGTTTTTACGTCTAGAAAGGTGCTCCTTTACAATTACCAGTACTGTAGTAAAATTATAGCTATGTATCACAAGCGTCTTGCTCGACATATCGTCAACCACTTTGTTCCTACTGAGCACAACGGTTTTATCCCACACCTCTTGAGAGGGCGTGCAATAGGAGCGATCTTGGGTGTTGGGGTAGGACTCTTTGTCTTTTCACAGATATTGCATACGACAGGATATCTCAATATTGCCGCCGAGGTATATCCGACTGCGATTGTCTCACTGACGAACAAAGATCGGGTTGCGCATGGACTGCAACCACTTTCGATAAATCCAACACTTGAAGCAGCTGCACGTCTGAAGGCGCAGGACATGGTCACAAATGGTTACTTTGCACACACAAGCCCTCAAGGAGTTACTCCGTGGCACTGGTTTGCGCAGACTAACTATACGTTTTTGTACGCAGGGGAGAATCTCGCGATAAACTTTGATGAATCAGCAGATGTCGAAAAGGCGTGGCTCAACTCTCCTACCCATCGTGCAAATATTTTGAGCCCCAACTTTACCGAAATCGGTATTGCAACTGCGCCGGGCAGATATAATGACAAACCAACCACATACGTTGTGCAACTCTTTGGAATGCCGGCAGTCACGAAAAAGACTATAGCACTAGGTACACCATCAGAAATAGCGGCGACACCAACGAGAACAGATCTATCACAACCAATCGCTACAGTGCCACCGGATCCAATTACTCCACAAGTTGCCGGTGAATCAGTACAGCAGGTACAACAACCAGAGCTACCGACACTCTCTGTCGCGACAATTGAAGAGAGCGAGTCATTTGTTGTGGTCAAAAATACCGATGAGCGTTTGGAAGCACAAGTGGTTACCCCAACAGAAGTACCGAACATCCCATGGTATGAGCGCATCATTTTGAATGCTGATGTGTATATAGCGATTATCATACAAGGTATCATCGTTGCGTTGATTCTCGCAATGGCAGGACTGATGACGCGTGAGTATGAAAAACACCACTACAAACACATGACATACGGACTCTTCCTGAGTGTGTTCCTTGTGTCACTTCTTTTTGTGGGGAGAATCGGCGTGTTTGCTGAAGTACCACAGCCAATCAACGAGATCGTGCTTAGGCAATAAAAATCCCCGCTTAGTAAGCGGGGAGAGTACGTTATAGGGGAGGCTTCAGAAGCATGGCCGCCATTGCCATAATAATGAGAATTTTCTTTATATGAGTCTGATCCAAAAAATTTTCAAGTGAATACTGGTGTGTACCATCGAGTACTCCTTGTGTGTACTTGCGCGTTGATTGAATAACAGCAATAGCAATTTCAAAAAACAATACTATCACTATTCCCAAAATTATTATTTTTTGCATACGGTAGTTTTTACACATATTACCGTATTTATAGCTATTGTCAACATATCACAATAGGGTATACTGTACGTATGACTATTATATTAATTATTGCAGGAATTATTGTTCTTTGGCTCGTATTTGCGTACAACGGTTTTGTTACGATGAAAAACCGTGTTCAGGAAGCATGGGCCGATATTGAAGTACAGCTCAAGCGCCGTTATGATCTCATTCCAAACCTGGTCAACACCGTCAAAGGCTATGCCACGCATGAGTCTGGCACGCTCGAAAAGGTGACTGAGGCTCGCACAATGGCAATGAATGCAGGGACTCCTGCCGCACATGCACAGGCTGAGAATATGCTCACCGGTGCACTCAAGTCACTCTTTGCAGTATCTGAAGCATATCCAGATCTCAAGGCGAATACCAACTTCCTCGAACTCCAGCGCGAACTCTCTGATACTGAAAACAAGATCCAGGCAGCTCGTCGTTTCTACAACGGCAATGTTCGCGACTACAACACGAAGCTTGAAGTCTTCCCATCAAACATGATTGCCGGAATATTCGGATTCAAAAAGAGCGACTTCTTTGATATCGACGACAACGGCGCTGAAAGCCAACCCGTGGAAGTGAAGTTTTAGATTCATGCAAAATATAAAAACAACTCTCAAGATTTTTACGATATCTTTAGGGTTGTTTTTTGCATTATCGTCACAAGTTTCTGCTGAAGTCATCAAAAGCTTTGATGCACAGATTGTCGTCAATACCGATGCAAGTGTGTCGGTGACCGAAACGATTGTCTATGATTCCGAAGGTCTCTCAAAGCACGGTATTTTTCGTGACATTACTCCTCGTTCATCTGAGGGTAAACTGATGAGTATCGCTGATATCTCAGTAACCGACCTTTCTGGAAATCCACATATGTGGGAGAGACAGAAGAACAATAAAGATATACGTCTAAAAATAGGTGACCCCGACATTACATTTGAGGGAGAGAAAACATACATTATTGCCTACACGGCAACCAATGCGGTTGCGCACCTGGAAGAGGTAGATGAGATTTATTGGAACGTTACAGGGAGCGCATGGCCGATGGTAATACAAGAGGCGAGTGCGACTGTGGTGCTCCCTGAGGGTGCAGGCACGATCCGGCAGGCATGCTACCAAGGACCCAAGGGTTCAACCGAGGGGTGTGCAGCTGCGACAGTGTTTTCGAGTAGTCGACCTCTTGAGGTAGGCGAAGGGTTAACGATCGCCGTAGGATTTCCAAGGGGATTTGTCCACGAACCAGTGCTTACACCAGCAGACAAAGTCCGCGCATTTTTTACAAAGTTTTGGCCGATCACACTTCCACTCATAGTCTTTGTATACATGCTTCAGAAGTGGTACCGCAAAGGACGTGATGCAAAAGGAAGTGGTGTTGTAATCGCTCAGTACGAAGTGATCGACAATCTCACTCCGCTTGAGACAGCCATGATTATCAATCAGACGATTAAGGTGCGTGATCTCGTTGCTGAAGTACTCTATCTGGCAACAAAGGGATATATATCAATCACTCGGACCGAAGGTAAATCATTTTTAACTACAGAAATTGATTACACTCTCCGTCTTGAAAAGCTCCCAGCGCCAGATTTATCAACAGCAGATACGCTAATACTTGAAACACTCTTTACTCAGAGTAAAGACTTTCCCTTTAAACATTCAGTTTCTTACGCCAACTTTAAAAAGGCGATAGCATATGGAGCAGACCCAACCACTGGTCCATTAATCGTCGGCACCGAAGTACTGATTTCGCAAAAACCAGATTTCATAGGCCATATCGGTATTGTGCATAATCACATCCGACAGTACGTGGTTGATAAGGGTTACTATACAAAAGACTTCATCCCAAAAAATATATTTACTAAAAAGAATTTTATTATACTCATAGTACTGTACGGTATATACATGGTGCTCAGCATGGGCAATATTCTTGATCGTGTCGGGGGTACTATTTTTCGAGATGCAGAAGATATAACTATTGTTTTATTTGTCTTTTCGATCCTGGTATCAATTGGGGTAATTTCTTTGTTCAAACACCTTATGCCAGCAAAAACGGCAAAGGGAGCGCAGGCAAAAGAGTCACTGCTGGGTCTGAAAGAATACATTGAAGTTGCAGAAAAGGATCGTATTGATTTTCACAACGCACCAGAGAAAAACCCCGCACTCTTTGAGCGCCTATTACCGTACGCCATAATCTTTGGACAAGAAAAGAAGTGGGGTAAGGCATTTGAATCAATCGCTATGACTCCCCCAGCGTGGTATCACGGAGGTGGTCAGGCGTTTACTGCGGCAGCGTTTACGTCATCACTCTCGAAGAGTTTTTACGCATCATTTCATAGTTCTATGGGTAGTGCCGGAGGTTCTGGAGGTGGAGGGTCATCGGGTGGGGGCGGAGGAGGTGGAGGCGGTGGGAGCTGGTAAAATAGTATATACTGCCGTATATGGTCAATCCGCAATTAGTTACATACGTTCGAGCAGAACTTCAAAAAGGGAAATCTCGCGGAGATTTGCAAAAAGAACTGTTCTTGCAAGGCGGATGGAAAGCAACGGATGTCGATGAAGCATTCAAAGCGGTTGATGGTGTCGCAACACCTACCCAGAAGTCACCAAAAGTACACAAAAAAGTCCGCATTATTTGGGTTATTATTCTCATGCTGCTCGCAGGCTATGCAGGGTGGTGGATCAGAGATCGTCAGCAGTTTTTGAAAATTCCTCCACTATTTGGACATGCACCTGAATATTACCAATGTAAATATTTGAATCAACATTGTCCTGACTAGTTAGCATCTACCATATATCATGGCAACACTCTACACACACCAATCATCAAATATCACCAAGACGTGGCTCCTCGTGGGAGTGTTTTTGGCAATCGTGGTTGGTATCGGATATTTCTTTTCGGTATATTATGGGAACCCGAGCATTCTCACCTTTGCCATCATCTTTGCGGTTGGTATGAACATCGTCTCGTATTGGAATTCTGACAAGATCGCAATCGCTATGGCAAAAGCGGTGCCCGCAAGCACCACTCAATACGTAGAACTTCACCAAATCGTCGAGAATCTCGCCATCACTGCGGGGCTGCCGAAACCCAAGGTCTACATCATTCCCGATGCTGCACCAAATGCATTTGCGACAGGTCGTAATGCAAAGCATGCAAGTATTGCGGTGACTCAGGGACTACTCCAGAGTCTCACGCGTACAGAACTTGAAGGAGTGCTCGCACATGAACTCGCACACATCGGCAACCGCGACATCTTGCTTCAGAGTATGGTCGCCATCCTTGTTGGATTTATCGCTATTGTTGCAGATATGTTTACACGCAGTCTCTTGTGGGGCGGGGGAGGTGGTCGTGACAATGACAACCGAGGGAGCAACGTACTCGCTATTGTAGGTATCATCTTCATCATCCTTTCTCCTATCATCGCTACCCTCATCCAACTTGCCATCTCACGCAGGCGTGAGTATCTCGCTGACGCAAGCGGGGCACTCCTGACTCGCTACCCTGAAGGTCTCGCATCCGCGCTTGAAAAGATCAGTTCCTATGGTGCTCCGATGAAGACTGCATCGAACGCAACCGCACATATGTACATCTCAAATCCCTTTGGTGCAAAAGCAGCGAGCGGACTCAAACATCTATTTATGACGCATCCGCCCGCAGCAAAGCGTATACAGATATTGCGGGATATGTCGGTATAATGTTTATTTGCACAAACGATAGAGAACAGTAGAATACGGAACATTAGAGGGTTCGCATAGTGGTCTAGTGCGCCATCTTGGAAAGATGGTAGGGGAGCAATCCTCTCACGAGTTCGAATCTCGTACCCTCTGCAAATTAAGGAGCGAAGCGACTATAATTTGCCAGTGCATAAACAGGGAGCCGTCAGGCGACCATGTTTTGCCTCTGCAAAAGCCATTTTAGGTAGCTATTGACATTTATACCTTTATGTGATAAGGTTTTTTCAAACAATATACGTTAACTTTAAAATTGAATACGATGAAAATAAACATCATGTCAAAAGGTTTTTGGGAAGGAGTGATAGAAATCACCGTTTTACTTGTTATTGTGTACGTACTGATATTTGGTGTTGGCGGATACTTCGGTTTGGTGCCGGAATGGGTAAACCTCAAGGAGATCTGGGCCGATCACAAAATCTTGCTGCTCATAACGGGTATCCTCATTTGTGCTGTTATTTTTGCCTCCTACGTAGGTTTTCCATACAGGATTTATGTTGACGCATTCTTCGCTGTATTTCTTGTCTGCACGCTCTTGTGGGTGTTCCCATGGAACCAAACTCAAACAGGGCAAGAAGAACTGGCTGAGACTGAGGCTGCTATCAGTGCGCCCCCTGCAAACCAGGATTCTGTTGCTGCGAAGCAAGAACAAAAAAGAGTATACGATAGTATCATGGCTAATACACCCGCTAGTACTACTCCAGCCGAATCTTCTCCTACTGAGACAGAAGAAGCTGAGGATGAAGCCCTTGCAGTACTGGAAGCTACTGAGGTGCCATCTGCTGATGGTACCGACCCTCGTTCACAGCGCAAAAAGGATTTGGAGGACAGTATCTCTGCCCTAAGAGATCGGGTGGAAGCTGAAAAGCTTCTCCTGGTAAAAGAAGAAAAGCAAAAGAAAGAAGATGATGATGATATTGCAAAATATCAAAAACAACTTCAGAAGTTAAATGCCGACCTTGCTGATATTAAAAAACGGAGGGATCGGATCGCTTCTCCGGAGAAAAGCAAAGGAAAAACGCAGGCAAAAAGTAATGATTCTCCTTATCCAGGAGCAGTCAAACACATAGCCAGTGATGTTCCTATTAGTAGAAAAGATTTGTCCTCGGCTCAGAAATAGGCCGAAGCACAGCATGGTTTAAACAGGGTATATACATACCCTGTTTTTTTAATACTATTTTTAAAACGCCGTATTTGAGGCGTGCTACACTGCTCGTATGAATGCATTTCTAGATGCCTACAAAGCCCTCAACACAGAACAGAAACGAGCCGTTGATACGATTGAAGGGCCGGTCATGGTCATCGCTGGTCCAGGCACCGGCAAGACACAGGTCCTCGCACTTCGTATCGCGCATATTCTCAAGGAGACTGACACCCCTCCCGACGGCATACTCTGTCTGACGTTTACAAACGCGGGTGTCAAAGCTATGCGCGAGCGACTCATCAAGCTCATCGGACCGACCGCAACACGGATCAAGATTACAACCTTTCATGCATATGGGCTCGAACTTATCGAAGAGTATTTTGACGTACTGGGATTTTTGCGCGCGCCCACACTTCTCGATGATAGTGCGACAATTGCGTTGTTTGATACAGTACTTCAGAATCACCCGTGGCAATATCTTCGACCACGTTCTGATCCGTCACTGTACTACTACGATTTGAAATCCCTTATTTCAACACTGAAACGTGATGGTGTTACTCCTGATGACTTTGCCGCTGCCGTTGCACGAGATATCGAACGCATACAGCATGACCCCGAGAGTATCTCTAGTCGTGGAGAAACAAAGGGTCAACTCAAAAAAGATGCCGAGAAAAAAATAGAAAGTCTCACTCGCAGTCTCGAAGCCGCAGCGTTTTATGCAGAGTACGAATCCCTCAAAAGAGAGCACAACCATATAGACTACAACGATATCTTGACCTCTATGGTACGCGTTGCCACCGAGAGTGATGAAGCAGCAGCGAGTATTCGTGAACGATTCCTCTATGTGCTCATTGATGAACATCAGGATTCAAGTCGCGTGCAAAATGCATTCCTCCAAGCTCTGTGGGGTGACGAAGAGCGCCCCAACCTCTTTGTGGTCGGCGATGATCGACAACTCATCTACGGCTTTGGTGGGGCATCTCTCGCATATTTCGAAAGTTTCAAACACACATTTGGTACCGCGACCCTCATCACGCTCACTGAAAATTATCGCTCAACCCAAACGATCCTTGATTCAGCTGAAGCGCTCCTGACGAGTAGTCTCGCAGAAGGCAAACTCACGGGTGCTACGCACGAATCGCATTCGCTTCGATTGGTTACTGCGGGGTATCCACGAGACGAGATTGTCGCCGCAGGTCTCGATATCAAAGAGAAGATTGCACAAGGGATGAGTCCTGATGATTGTGTACTTCTCGTTCCAAAAAATCGCCAGATCAAAACCGCCGTGACGATCCTTGGAGATCTGGGTATACCTGTAGCCGCAGGGAGCGCACTCAACCTCTTTGAACTTCCTGATACACAGCTACTCCTGTCAGTATTTCGCATCATTCAACATCCACATGATGCAGTAATGATCAGTCATACTATGCTCGATTCGCGCAGCGGGATTGCACCGCTCGTAGCACACCGGTATCTCTACGAGACCAATGCGCGTACGCTCTCAGTAGCTACGCTTATCGAATCCCAAGAACCATCCATACATGCCTGGGGAGAGCGTCTCTCGGCATGGATCACACTTGCTCAATCCGCGGACGCATACCAACTCATTCAAAATATCGGGGAGGAACTCCTCTTGAAGTTGGCAACCGATGATCAAACATTGCGACGGCAGGTTGAAATCATCCGCACCCTGTTACATCTCGCTATGGCGTATGTAGAAAAAGGTGCGCGCACTCTTGGAGATTTCATGATTTATATTGAGCGACTCATACAGTATGGTGAAGACATCCCTCTTGCAGTATTTGATGCAGAGCAAGGAGTACGAGTGCTGACACTACACGGATCAAAAGGATTGGAATTTGACTCAGTATGGATTGCCCACATGGACGAACGATCATTGATGACACAGAAACGAGGTGGCTTTGTCCTCCCTGAAGAGATTGATCAACAAGAAAAAGAAGCAGCTGAAGCAGTAGCAAAGCGTCAAGTATATGTTGCGATCACTCGCGCAAAACGTTTTTGTACTATTTCATATGCGCAGCACAATCATACTGGCGCAGATCAAAAACTCGCTGCCATCATCGAAGCACTCCCACCCGAACTTTTGATTCGACATTTCCCGGCAGCAGGTGAAGCGCACGATGACGCTCATGCACTACGCGAACAAGTCGTCCATACAGAGACGATTGGACCGCAACCAGACAAGCTTCACACACTCGTCACCACTGTTGCACAAGAGTACGCCGACAAAAAAATATCAGTGACGATGCTCAACAACTTTTTCGAATGTCCATGGAAATGGTATTTCAGAAGCCTCCTCCAACTACCGGAACCGATGACCGAGAGCCTCCAGGTTGGTAACATTGTCCACAAAACGATCGAGTATATCCTCGACAAGAAAACGACTGATAGGAGTCCGGATGCGATCAGCAAAATCATCACGAAGTATGCAGATAGTGAAGCGCGATATGTGACAGCGCTCGCAACACGACTCGCATTACACGCACAAAAAATAATTGAAACATGGGTCGCACAGTATGTGCCCTTGATTGTTGCGCCGTATGACAAAGAGCAGAATCTCAACTATCGTGATCCAGAGTTTGCGCACCTGACCATCACCGGCAAGATCGATCTCGTCGAAGAAATCATCACCGGCGAGGTCAGAGTAACAGACTGGAAGACGGGGGCACCAAAGTCAGTGACAGAAATTGAAAAAGATGATGCGTCAGGTCGCATGTCAGGATTGTTGCGACAACTTGCGATGTACTCATATCTCATCGAAGGGCATTCGCATGGTAATACGATGGCGAGTGAATCCCGACTCATATTTCTTGAGGCGAAATCAGGAGACAAACATGCAATCGTGTCGAGACATATCACTCATGATGATATCAAACGATTGCGAGATGACATCACAACATATGATGAATTGATCAAAACAGGCAATTGGGTACACCAACAATGTCTCGCAAAACAGTATCGAGAAGGGGATGTTTGTGCATACTGCGAACTCGCACGGCGCATCTATAATTGTTAATAACTTTATACTACAGAAAATATTGTTTTCTTGGTACAATACTTAGGTAATGTATTACATTGTACGGCTTATTCAATACCACCGACGCACTATTGGTGCGCTCATGTTCGGTCTCGCATTCTCACTGACGATTGCGTACGCAACACCTCCGGTTTCTCCATATATCGGTGGAGAAACACTTGACCCATCCTGTGCACCAGGAGATGCAAATTGCACAGTCTCTATTTTCCCCGATCAGACTGGTAATGCGGGTAAATATTTGACGACTGATGGGGCAACACTCAGTTGGGCTACAGTGGCAGGAGGTTCCCTCATCGGTTCAACATCAACACTAGGGACTGAGACATGGCTTGGGACAAGTGCCGCTGATATGGGGACTGCTTCGACGTCAGGTACTGTTTTTATTGGTATTGATGCAGGGAAGAATGCGACGGGTTCGTCACAATCAAATTTTATCGGACGACTAGCCGGATCTGGTGCTAGTGGTGCAGATTATTCAAATTTTATTGGGGATTCTGCCGGAATTAGCGCGACTAATGCAAATTACTCAAACTTTTTCGGAGCAGAGGCTGGGGCAGGTGTTACCAATGGAGCACTTTCAAATTTCTTTGGATATCAATCTGGTAACAGTGCTACTAATGCATCAGAATCAAACTTTTTTGGAGCGGGATCTGGGACGTTGGCTACTAATGCAGTAGAATCAAACTTTTTTGGATCTTCTGCTGGTCTTAGTGCTACTAATGCTGGAGAATCAAACTTTTTTGGATATCGAGCAGGGATGGAAGCTACTGACGCAGCGTATTCAAATTTCTTTGGCTCTGAGGCTGGTATGGATGCAACCAATGCATCAGGGTCAAACTTTATAGGGGATGGATCAGGTAATGCTGCAACCAATGCATCAGGGTCAAACTTTTTTGGAAAAGATGCAGGTCTGTTTTCTACAAATGCTTCAAATTCTATTTTTATAGGGACAGAGGCTGGTACGAACGACCTTGTTGATAACACGGGAGATGCCGATAACTTTTCTATCCTCATTGGACCAAATACTTCGACTAATGGTAACTCAAATTCTATTGCGATTGGAGGGTATGCAACAAATACTGCTCCAAATCAGCTCATGATCGGGTCAACTACTCGTGCGATCAATCAAATGGTCATCAATGGTGTTAATCCATATATTAACTTCGGCACAACGGGTGGAACATCTGGCTATGGATTCCGTGACAATGCGGGTACTGTAGAATACAAAAACTTTGGCGGAGCTTGGGCTGCAATTGGAGGAGGCAGTGGTGTCACCTCAGTATCTGGTACCACGGATCGCATTACCTCAACGGGTGGCGCAACTCCAGTCATTGATATTTCCGCATCATATGTTGGTCAAACATCTCTCACGACACTTGGTACGATCACAACGGGTACATGGCAGGGGACCGCAATTGGAGATACATACATCTCAAGTGCAGCGACATGGAATGCGAAAGAAGATGCGCTAACATTTTCAACAGGTTTGACACGAACTACGAATACCGTCACGAACAATCTTTCCACCGGTCTCGCTGGGGGACAATCAGTAGTCGGAGGAACAGCGAGTGGACAAAGCCTCACCCTCTCATCGACGACGAATGGAACAAAGGGAAGTATTTTGTTTGGAAGTTCATCATATAGTGAAGCAAATAACACACTCGGTATTGGCACTACGGCCTCTACAACAAATAAGATTACGTTTGCCGATATTGTACTTGCAGGTTCAGGCTCTCTCGCTGGTTCTGTACTTTCTGCGACACAAACATGGAATACGACAGGTGCTCCGACTGCATTGAAGCTCAATGTCACCAACACTGCGTCTGGTGCGGCAGCACTGCTGATGGATTTGCAAGTGGGGGGAGTATCGCAATTTAAAGTAAGCAAAGCGGGTAATGCAACACAAATGATGTCGCAGTTCGGCACATCAGCGTCGGGTGCGAAAATTTTCTCCATGACGACTACTCCATCAGTACTAAACACTGCAGGTACCAATCTGGCTTTTTATAATGCCACTATAAATGCCGCTGCAACTGGTGGAGCATTTGCATTTACAGGAGAGCCAATGGTTCAAACATCGGGAAGTGTGTATACGGTCACTATTCCTCAATATTTTACACCATCGAGCGGTACGGCAACATACGCGGCGCTTGGAATTACAGGAAATATCACCCAAACAGGCGGGGCAAATGGTATTACGAGAGGAATTTTTATCAATCCAAACCTCAGCACTGTGGTTGATTATCGAGCGGTGGATCTTGCCAACAATTCGGGGTACGGGATCTACCAATCAGGAGCATCGGCTCTTAACTATTTTGCTGGAAAGACAGGTATCGGCATGACTGGTGCCTCCGTCGCACTGGATGTAACCGGGGATATTGAATACACTGGTACGATTACTGACGTCTCTGATGCGCGACTCAAAGACAACATCACTGACTTTGAAAGTGGTCTTGCGATTGTGAATGCTATCGGAGTCAAAAACTACAATATGATTGCCTCTCCTGAGAAAGTAGAAACTGGGTTCATCGCTCAGAATGTCAATGAATTTTTCCCGCAAGCAGTCTCTATCGTGGATCCGGTGCATGGTTATATGGGTGTGAGCTATGTGTCGTTCATTCCTGTGTTGACCAAAGCGGTGCAGGAGCTTGATATTAAAGTGTTGGATATCGCGACGCTACAAGCAGAGCAGGCAAATGCATTTGGTTCATTTGCAAACAGTTTCTTCTCAGAAGTGCTCGCCAGTGTTGAAGGTGGTATTGCCTATATGCGAAATATCGTTGTGGAGACCATCAAGATTGGTAGTCCTGACAAACGCACCGGTATCACGATGTACGACGAAGTGACCGGAGAACCATTCTGTCTTTCTATTGCCAACGGTACAACCAAGACAGTGGCAGGTGAGTGCGGCATCATAGAACATATCGAAGAATCACCTGAAGAGGATGTCCCTATAGATACTACAGAAGAGACTCCTATCGATGATGGATCCGAAGATCCGATAGATACCGAGGGTGGAGATGAGCAGCCACCGGCAGACGAAGCCGAAGATACTCCGCCCCAAGACCTTCCTGTAGACGAGGTATCTACAGATGAAAATCCGCCCGTAGAGATTCCGCCAGCTCAAGAATCAACCCCAGAGAGCACTCCTCCCGCAGACACTCCAGTAACACCATAAAATCCTTATATTACAAGGCTTTTCGCCTCAATTGAGTACTAGGAAACAGTGCTCAAATATGCTAAAATAGGCAGACACATATGGCAAAAGAACCAACTAAAAAAGCTGCAGATTATGGCGCAGATCAGATTTCTGTTCTCGAAGGGCTCGAGCCAGTGCGTCGCCGTCCTGGTATGTACATCGGCTCTACAGGCCCGACCGGCCTTCACCATCTCGTGTGGGAGATTTTTGACAACTCTCGCGATGAGGCGATGGGTGGATTTGCTGACCATGTCGAGCTGACCTTGCTACCAAACGATCAGATTCGCGTTGTCGACAACGGGCGGGGTATACCGGTAGGTATACATCCGAAGACCAAGGTATCTGCACTCGAGACGGTCATGACGGTGCTCCATGCGGGAGGAAAGTTCGGAGGTGAAGGATCTGGATACAAAGTTTCTGGAGGTCTCCACGGTGTCGGTGCATCTGTCGTCAATGCACTCTCTGATTACACTCGCGCCGAAGTGCACAAAGAAGGTGCAATCTGGGTACAAGAGTATTCACAGGGTAACAGAAAAGCCGCCGTCAAAAAGATAGGTACCACGAAAAATAACGGTACTATCATCACATTCCAGCCTGACCCGACGATTTTCAAAGAAGGTATTGCGTTTGATCACAAGACCATCGTGGACCATGTGCGCCAGCAAGCGTACCTGGTCAAGAAACTTCGTGTCACCGTCATCGATGCTCGGGCCGTGACCAATCCGCCAGCTGGCGGAGATCCAAATTCAGTATTTTGGTTCCGAGATCTCGGTATTGAAGCACCGACGATCACATACTATTTCGAAGGAGGGATTCAGTCGATGGTTCGCCACTACAACAAACTCCAAAAAGCTATTCATGAAAGTGTTTTCTATTGTGAAAAAGAACAAGACGGTGTCGGAGTTGAGATAGCGCTCCAGTATGTCGATGACATCACGGCGCGTATCGTACCGTTTGCAAACAATATTTATAACCCAGAACACGGCACGCATGTGACCGGGTTCAAGACCGCGCTCACGCGTATTTTAAATACATACGGCA
>JAGOVD010000033.1 GCA_018060905.1 Minisyncoccota bacterium | reverse complement strand
AATACCGACTTCAACAAAATGCCCTTCGGGGCATTTTGTCATATACTCTAGGTATGTATCATCGCCGGCAGTATTTTTTTGCAGCTTTTTTTGCGCTGGCTTTCGTTTTCTCGAGTGGGACGATTGCTCCCGATGCTCCATTTGATCGGCCACAGGATGTAGTACAAGAAACGGTACCAACCGAGATCCCTCCTGTCGTGCCGACTCCTGAGGTCGTCGTCAGTATCCCTACTGTGGCCCAAAGTACACATCAGCCGACTCCTGATCCACTGCGCGGTATCTATCTGACGGGCTGGACCGCGGGGACGACCAAGGGGCTCAATCGCGCATTTACGCTCATCGACGAGGCTGGTATCAATGCAGTGATTATTGATATCAAAGATGCGACCGGGAGACTGTCATATCAACCACAGGATTCCGAACTTATCGCCAGCGGTGTTGGAACCAATCGTATTCGAGATCTCTCCGGTCTTATAGCGCAATTGCACGCGCGGGGCGTATATGTAATCGGTCGGTTGACTGTTTTCCAGGATCCGTTTTATGCACAGTCCCATCCCGAAGACACTTTCACCGATACCCGCACTGGCGCGCTCTGGACTGATTATAAAAACATCGCATGGCTGCGCCCTGATCGCGAGACAGTATGGGACTATACTGCAGCGGTTGCGCGAGATGCGTATGCTCAGGGGTTTGATGAGATCAATCTCGATTATGTCCGGTATCCCTCGGATGGTCCATTGCAGTTCATCGATCTTACCCATATGACGAAAAGTAAAGCAGAGGTGATTGCTGACTTTTTTGTTGGGATGGATCAGCGCCTTCGCCAAGAAGGCATCCCAGTATCTGCCGATGTTTTTGGGTTGACTATGTCCGCGAAAGACGATGTCGGTATCGGACAAAAAGCAGTCCTTATTGCGCCGTCCGTCGACGCACTTGCGCCGATGCTCTACCCATCGCATTTTTGGAATGGCACGTATGGTATCCCTGTACCTGCGAAAGAACCGTACAAAGTGATATACAAATCCCTCTCTGATGGTATTGCCAAGCTGGCAGCGGCAGGTATCCCCAAAGAAAAGCTTCGTCCATGGTTTCAGGACTTTGATCTCCTGGGTATTTCATATACACCGGACATGGTTCGCGCTCAAATCGATGCAGCACGAGATCTCGGCATCAATTCGTGGATGATGTGGGATCCGCGGGGCTACTACCGTATCGATGCATATCAACCAGTGGTATACTAGATCTTATGAAGAAAATCCTCATCATCGTGATCATCCTCGCAATCGGAGTACTCGTCTACTCTCGTTACGACCAGCAGCCGGCAGGGCCTGTATTTGAGGCGTGTACCAAAGAAGCGAAGATTTGTGCCGATGGTTCGACCGTGGGGCGCACGGGTCCACTGTGTTCATTTGCTCCGTGTCCCGCAGAAAAAAAGCCCAATGATCCTCCGATAAAACCTCCTGTTTCGAAGGCGTGCTATGTCGGGGGCTGTAGTAATCACATCTGTTCAGATCAGCCTGACGTCATTTCTAACTGTGCGTATAGTCCTGTCTTTGCTTGTTACCAAAGCGCACAATGCGAGCGCCAGGCGACAGGGGAATGCGGCTGGACAGAAACCGCCGAACTCAAATCCTGTATTGATTCGTTTAACCAATAATATAAAACATCCGCTAGTGCGGATGTTTTATAGAGTGAGCCAGAAGTCGGGCTCGAACCGACGACCACCCGTTTACAAAACGGGAGCTCTACCAACTGAGCTATTCTGGCGTATTACTCAGCAAGCTGAGTAATTGGTCATACGACTATATCATTTTTTTCGTTTTGGGCAAGCGTTTATTGCCGGGTTTTCGAGAGGTGCTAATACTTTTGAGGAAATACGATGAAGGTCCTTGGGTGAGTCCGGTCATTGCATCACGTTTGGTAAACACCGGCGCTGAGTTTGGAAAGATTTTTACAAATACATTTTTAATGTGTGTAGTGCTCCACGAGAGAACCTGTTCTGTTTTGAACATACCCTTGTACCATCCTCGTCGTGTGAGGCGAGCAAGCTGTGCCCATCGGGCGACAAAAGGAGCTGCTTCCAAGAGAAGTGGGGGAACTCCCTGAGCAATCTTCCACGAAACATACATACTGTAGATCCAGGTAAGGAGAATGAGTCCAAGGAGTATGCTGGCGAGTACTATCATGCACTAATAGTATACAACAGGAACTTTGCGATGGTCGCACCGTTTTCCTGGGCGTACGTACCGATAGTCTTCTCAGGCATTTTGAAGAATGGCTGATCGACGAGTGTCTGCTCTTTGAAGTAGCTTGCGATCTTGCCTTCCATGATCTTTGCTTTCATCTCAGCAGGCTTGTCAGTCGCTTCGACTTCAGCTTTCAACACGTCGATGACCCCTGCGCGATCTGCTTCAGAGATCTCAGATCCGTGGATGTAGCGAGGTTTCATTGCGGCACCGTGCATAGCAATATCTTTTGCAACTTCGACAGTACCTCCTTCGAGGACGACGATGGTCACCGTCTTGCCGGTGTGGTGTGTGTATACACCTACTACATCTCCAGATACCTCTTCCATAGAACCAACCTGAATGTTTTCACCGATCTTGAGGACGACATCGTTGATGAGTGCTGGAGCTTGTTCGCGCATCGCTTCCTCACCATTTTCCCATGCGATTTCTACAAGTTTGTTGCCAAGCTCGATGAAGTCTGCGTTCTTTGCGACGAAATCTGTCTCACAGTTGAGTGTGAGGACGAGGGCGCGCTTGCCGTCATGTTTGACGACGATGATACCATCGCTTGCATTTCGGTCTGATTTTTTTTCAGCGATTTCAGAGCCTTTCTTGCGCAAGATGATCATGGCCTTGTCCATGTCGCCGTCGGCTTCTTCAAGCGCTTTGCGACACTGCATGACTGAGACACTTGTTGCATCTCGGAGCTGTTTTACTTGTTCGGTGGTGATTGTAGACATTTTTATTTTTTTTGCGTTTCGTCTCAACGGATTATTCCTCGAAAACCGCGTGATTTTTTGAAAGAAAAATCATATGCTCGGGCCAGTCGCCCTGCGCAATGCTTTTCTCGAAACAATCCATTTCGACTCACTTTATAAACTTTTAACTTTAAAAACTTTACTAACTTATTTCGTTCCTTCGAAAGCGTGCTTTAGTATACCAAGGATTTCGGTAATACTCGATACTGAAGAGTCATTTGCAATGATAGGGTACTGGATACCTTTGATACTACAGTCGGTGTTGCCGATAGCGATCACTGGGATGTTCATCTTGTGCGCTTCGAGGACTGCGATGTGCTCTTTCTTGGAGTCGACGACAATGACGACGTCAGGCATCTTGGTCATACCGATGAGACCAGAGAAGTATTTGTTCAAACGTTCCATTTCACGGTTCAACAGAAGTTGCTCTTTCTTGGTGTACTTGGCGTATTCACCGCTGACGCGAGACTCTTTCATATCTTCGAGTTTCTGGATGCGTCGCTTGATCTCACCAAAGTTGGTGAGGATGCCTCCGATCCAACGCTCAGTTACGTATGGCTGATGAAGTGACGATGCGACATCGATGACGGCAGCGCGTGCTTCTGGTTTGACTCCGACAAAGAGTGCAACCTTGCCTGCGGCACCGAGCTCTCCGAGAAATGTCGAAGCGGCCTCCATCTGGGGCATGATCTTGTCGATATCGATAATGTCGCTCCCATCCTTACTGCCGTAGAGGTACGGAGTAACGGTAGGGTGGCGGCGAGTACGTGAGTACCCGTAGTGTGCGCCAGCCCCCATGAGGCTAGCTGAAGTGATTTCTTTTTTCATAACAATCTGTAGCAGATGTGCTTTCCGGTATCATTCGACTGACCCTGTCAGCTTTGAGCTGAAGCACACCTTAATTTACTGAATAATTTCATCCTAAAAGGACCCGATTACAGTAGCATTTGAAAGGGGATTTGGCAAGGAGAAAATATTGACACTATTTATTTATAATGTTATTATAAAGAAAATAAAAAATTATGAAAATACTTATAGTTGAAGACATGTTCCCTTTTCAGGATGCTATAGAAATGTGTATCCAAGATCTTCTTTCAAATACTGAAATCACTAAAGCCCTTTCAGAAAAACAAGCCCTTGAAGCAATAAATAATGAAATTTTTGACTTAATCATATTAGACGGAAAGTTAGAGCATCCAATGCATACTAAGGGTCACGGTAGAAATGTTTTAGCTAAACTATCTGATGAACAGAAAAAGATCACTATTATTAATTCGGCTGATGTAGATTTTGTTTTTGAAGGAAAAAATAACGGAACTCTTTATTTATCAAATAAAAATAATGAAGAAGATCTGACCGAAATAGTTAAAAAACTCTTTAGCCTTTGAGTAATTAAAATTATCGCCGCATTTAAATAAAGTGCGGCGATTTGTTTTACCTCGCTGGAGAGGCTTTTTTTATTACCCAAAATATGGCATTATAAGGCATATGCGACAAAGTCAGCTGTTTACGAAAACGCGTAAGGAAGCACCCTCAGACGAGGTGGCAAAAAACGCCCAGCTCCTCATCCGGGCTGGCTATATCTACAAGGTCATGGCAGGTGTGTACGTCTATACACCACTCGGACTTCGAGTACTTGAAAACATCAAGCGGATCGTTCGTGAAGAGATGAATAGTATTGGTGGACAAGAGCTCATCATGACGTCGCTTCAAAAAAAGAGCACATGGGAAACAACAGGGCGATGGG
>JAGOVD010000032.1 GCA_018060905.1 Minisyncoccota bacterium | reverse complement strand
GAGATACCGGTCTTCTGCGATTGAGTCTGTGGATGGATACTCCGCAAGGATCGTCTGGATGTGACTATGTCTCATATCGGACCACTACTGGTCTCTATGACACCGTCATACATCCCTACGGACTCCTGGGTTCGGGTAGACTCCCTGAGGGTATCTATACCGTCAAACTCTACACCGCAGAGGAAAAACTGATGCAAGATGATGTTGTCGTCCGTTTTGAAAAACTTCATTGACGATAGTTCTTATAGCACAAAGCGCTTCTCCGAGGAGAAGCGCTTTTTTGTTGCGTGGTTTATTTGGGATAGTTGACGTCTTGGATAGTGGGTGGAGTAAATGTTTGTTGATCATAATCGATCGTTGCACCCTTGATACCAAATGTCCGCGTGAGGATACTGATGATACCAAAGACTCCAAACATAATCAGAAAGCCAATCACACCCCAGAGCATATGATCTCTCCCGAGCTTGCGCTTCTCTTGGTTGTTGGCGCCACGGATGTACTCCATGACCCCCCACAGAAAGACGACGAGCGCGATGATGAACGCAAATTCAATTGCAGGATTGATAATCTTGGTATTCAGTTTGAACAACAAGTCATCAACAGAATCAGCATAGGCGATCATCTGGAACATATACGACTACTGTATTACACAGCGACCAGTTGTTTGGTTATATATTGAACCAGGAGGACATGCGAGTGCTGGTGCACTACTGTTCTTGGTCCCAAAAATATTTCCTGCAATACTGATAATGCCCCAAATCGATACCGCAACAAAGAGTCCGATGAGCCCGTTGAGCATAAATGTTCGTCGCTCTTTGAGTTTCGATGCATCTTTCTCTGCGATGTACTTGAATACACCGACGAGAAACCAGAGCGTCATGAGTACCATGATGATGGTAATCGCTTGAGACAACCATCCAGTTGCCTTGCCGATCCATGTATCAATATACGCAGTCTGTGGTGTTCCGGTCGTTTGTGCGAGTGCGAGTACTGGTACGAGTAGTGTTGTACTAAGTGCTATAAGAGCTGTTTTTTTCATACGATAAATTATATTAAATAACCTGGTAACTATTAATGCAGGTACAGAAAGTATACCACACCTTCATCCGGGAACTATTACGGAGTGGGCAATGGCAAGGTGGTTGATTTGGTCTGGAGCGCAGGAACTGTGGATTCGATACCGAGCGTTGTCCCGAGTATTTTGATAATCCCCCAGAGGCTCGTCATAACAAACAGACCGATGATTCCTGCGATGATGAATTTCTTGCCTTCTTCTTTTTTGGTTGAGTCAGAAGCCCCAATGAACTTCATAACGCCCCAGAGGAAAAAGAGGAGTGCAAGTGCAAAGATGAGCGGAATGATAGCAACAACGATGATACATTTAATCCAAATAAGGATATCGAGGAGCGACATGAACTTGATCTTGCTACACTGAGAGAGTTCTGATGCGCTCGATTGTGATCCCCCGCCCAATGCAGTGTTGCCTGGTAGAGCGACCGTACTGTTGATCGGAGTGACGCTCGGCCCCCCGATAGTGCCGGGAATCGTACTAGGACCTGAGGTCGTGGGATCTACTGTAGGGTAAAAGCCGGCACATCCAGCCGCATACCAATCTTTGGTGTTTGGGGTGAATGAATCACATATGTCATCATATACCCCTCCGCCACCCGTAGTATCGACTGGTTGTGGTTCTGGCTCTACCGGAACACGCGGATTTTCTATCGAGTAAAACCCTCCACACCCCGCCTGTTGCCAATCTTTACTACCAACCTCAAAAGAATCGCAGATGTCATCTCCCGTCCCTTGCTGTGCATATGTGTGAGTACCTGCACCAAACAAAAATACGAGTACGGTCAATGCGAGCAGAAGTTTCTTCATCACGCGTGCCGTACTGGTTGAACATACGGTATTTTTTGATAAAACGGTTACGCTAGTAGTGTGTACGTGATTCATATTTAACTTATGATTGAATTAACTGTTCCAATAATCGCATTGGTAATCGTCCATGCACCGAGGATCAACAGTGTGCCGATAATAGTATACCAAAACATTTTCTTTGCTTCGCCTACCTTGGTCGGATTACCCTGTGCAAGGATGAATTTGAACCCAGCCCAGATAAAGAAGATGACGATAAACGGTATGGCTATCTTGACGAGCGTGTTGACGAAGAATTTCACCGCATCCTGAATAGTATTTACCTTGAGGGGATTTTGAAGTCTGATGTCAAGCTTAAATCCAGACCCTTGATTTTGTGTCGGAGTGTAGGTACCACTCCCTGGCGCAGGGATACCGGATGAACCAGTGGAAGGTCTCGGGGTTGTCGTCTGCGGTGCGGGAGTACCTGATGAGCCAGTCGTAGGTGTAGGCGTTGCTGTTGGTGCATCCATCGTGAATTTTGATGTTGATCGGTATTCTTGACCTGATGCGTCGGTACCTATAACCGTCACGGTATATGCTGTCCGCGGTGTCATCTGGATGAATGTACACTGATCTGATGGCTGACCTGAGGGAAAGGTAAAGTTAACACACGGAACACGAGCCCCATCTGCCCCAGAGAGCTCTATTCTCCCGACAGTCTGTACAGGGAGCTGTGATCGCACTACAACTCTGACTCGGGCAAGACTCGCGTCAGGTATGCTCTCAATGAGATATCCACCGCTCGCGGGGACAGGGGCAGTCTGCGCAGAAGCCTTGGTGGTCAAGGTGCACCCCTTTATCTCTTCAACAAAATCTCCTTGTCCGTCAAACACTATACCGCGGTACGTAGACGATGGTTCTAGGTTTTCAAATACCTCAATTTTTTTATCAGGAGGTACAAGGGTGCTATCCGTAGAATACAGTGCATCGCTATATCTCGGAGTCGTACTTTTTAAAATTCGAACAAATTCGGTATTTATAGCCGTGCTCTGTACTTGGACTGTCGCACTAGTTGTCTGGGTGACAATATCACTACAGGAGAAATGTATCGCCCCTACATAGTGAATAGGTATGAGAACAGATGCAAGGACGATGCTCGATATATAAATCTTTTTCATACCACCTAGTATATCGTTAATCGCCAAGAAACTCTATGCCGCTTTGTTTAAACTCTTCGTTGAGCAATGTCGTCATAATTGTCCGAACGATGAGCCACGCACAGAGCATCAATACAATACCGAGAAATATGTTTCCGAGTATTTTTTTGAGGTTTGCTATCTTGCTCGGATTACCCTCTGCGGTTATGTATTTGAACCCTGCATACATCAGGATAATGATGAATATCGGGATAAGGAGCGTTTTGAAAAAAAACTTTATGATATTGTTGAGAAGTCGAAAGACATCGCCAAACGTACACTTGTCCGTACACGGGATAATCTCACTCACGACATCATCACCCTTTTCCTCTTTTGAGGTCGGGGAAAAACAGCTTGGATCTGGCTCCATATCGAGAATGCCATCCCCGGGCGTATTGTTGGGGCCGAGCGAATCAACACCCCGATGGTCAGCCTTGCGGTCGCCGTTGCCCGGACCGAAGCCATAGTCCTTGCCATCCCCCCTTTGATTATCCTCGCCATCGTTGCACTGGTGCACCGTGCCGCCCGGTGCCGTACCGGTAACAGCGGTCGGATTAACAGCTTGCCCAAACACTGTTGCCGGCAAAAATACTAAAACGATGAGACCAAGGATATATATGTGGTGTATCTTGTTTTTCATAGGAGTATGTATGGTCGTTAGTATTGAATATATGATTGCAATTCTCGTTGTGCATCATAGAGCGCAGCGGCAGGGTTACTCCTCCCACTCGTGACACTGGTAATCATATCACGAAATAGTGCCTCGGTCTGAGCGGGGTTTGGGTCTGGCCATGCAAATGCTGAGAGCGCTGCCTTGAAGAAAACAGAAATGTAGGGATTGTTTTGACCAACCAAAAGGAGGTCGCGACGAACGGGAGGGAGTGAGAGCGATTTTGACAACATATCGACACTCGAACTGCTTCCGAGGAGCATAGCCGCGGCGTATGCCGCAGTCATGTTTGGCGCCTTTTTGACAATACCAACACCGAGAAACGATCCAAACGTAACGGGTCGAGTATTTGCTCCCGTTTGAAAGATTTCACTAACATCAAAGTTCAAATTAGGATTTTGTGCCTGGATCGTAAACAGCTCACTAGCTCGACCGATGTAAAAAGCGGACCTCCCTGCCAAAAACTGACTGCGACTTGAGGGAAGTGCATTGTTCCACGAATAATTTGCATTGGTTGGATCGGAAAAACTGGTATAAAAAGCGAGCGCTTGGACTGCAGGAGAAAGCGTAGACGCACTACTGGTATTGGCAAGCACCACGGTTGCAGTATCGGTTACTGGATCAGAGGTAACAATGTTGTTCCCTGTCTGTAAAAACAACGCCGATAAAATATCGCGTGCATGATCGACGTTGGTACCAGTACCCAGCGCAATCGCTGCCTGTGTGATCGTGTTTCTCGCGTCACGCTTTGTCAAAATAGGGATGGCTTGCTGTAGGTTTAGCCAGGTCTTGGGTGGAACAACAAATGTTGCTTGTGCCAATATATCTTTGTTGTAATACATGACGATCGGATCGACGACAAGTGGCGTCGCCAAGATACCCTCCTTGCTCAAAAAGATTTGCGCTCCATCGATATGGGTATCACGATATGTTCGCTCATCGTATGCACTATACGGGATAGGATATAACTTATCTTTAAATTGAGAGAAAATTTCCGAAGAAAACAAGATGAGATCCGGTGGAGTACCGTTTGCAAGGGCGACAATCAGTTCTTGGGGCAGAGTCGCAGGTGCGTGCTCAGAATACACAATATTGTAATCAGTATTGGATATATTGAGACTATCGAGATATGACTGGATAAGGTTTTGTGGTGCAATCCCCCACATAACGACGGTTCCTTGTGGAGTCGCTACTGCTGCTT
>JAGOVD010000031.1 GCA_018060905.1 Minisyncoccota bacterium | reverse complement strand
GACGGCAGAGCCAATACTCAACACATTCGGGAAACTCAAATTGAAAAAAGGAGGGAAGATGAAGGTCATTCAACTGAGTCCATCGGGCAAGATGTTTACCAATGACGTTGCCAAGAAAATGGCAAAAGTATATTCAGATGTTGTCTTTATTTGTGGCAGATATGAAGGCGTCGATGATCGCGTGAGGAAGATCTTGAAGGCAGACGAATACTCAGTGGGCGACTACACCGTGACTGGAGGGGAGCTCCCGGCTCTCATCATGACGGATGCCATTGCCCGTCAGATCCCTGGAGTATTGGGGAAAGGGGAGAGTGTCGAAGAATCTCGCATCGCAAGTCCCCACGTCTACACTCGACCAGAAATACTCGTGTATAAAGGAAAGAAGTACAAAGTACCCAAAGTCCTTACGCAAGGAGATCACAAAAAGATCGATGCGTGGCGAGAATCTCAGCAGAAGGTCTAGTCGTGGTATACTTTACGAGTATCTATTTTAGTAATTTATTGTTGAACCCTCTATGAATAACCCCGCTGAAAAAACTGGAAATGAACAAGAAATAAACGAAGTTGTCGCTGGTCAGCTTGAAAATCTCGACTCACAGATTGCACCAAGTACTATGGAGCAAGCACCCGAAGATTTATTTGCAAAGGGGCGCGAGCGCATGGCAGCTATTGGTGGATTTTTTACAAAGGTGAAAGAAAATTTTACAGCATTTAAAGATAAGGCAGGGGCAAGCGTATCACGTTTTTGGTCTCGTACCAAAACTGCAGCCGGTACTGGTGCCGCAGCAGTACTTTCTGCTGATGTGCTCGCAAAGAAGGCAGATGATTGGGTAGGTGACAAAGTTGAAAAATTTGGTGCCCAGATTGGAGAGAGTGGTGCACGTGCATCGAGCTGGGTAGGTGACAATCTTGAAGCAGGATATGATTGGACCCAAGAAAAAGCTGATCAGCTGGAATCATATGTTCAAACAAGTTGGCAGGAAGCAAAAGATTTTACCAATACAAAAGTTGATAAGATAAAGGATTTTGCACATGAGAAGGTTGAGGTCGCAAAAGACGTAGCATTTTATGTAAAAACCAAGACGGCCGAAGGTTTAGATAAGGCAAAAGAGAGTATCGCAGATCGTTGGGGTAAGGTGAAAAATTTTGGAGAAAATGCGATTTTTGCTGCAAAGCTTGAGGTTGCAAACGTGAAAGAGGCGTATCGCAATAAAATGAATGCTATACGCGAAAGTCGACTTCGTGCTGAATATGAAAAGGCGGTTGCCAATGAATCAGAGGCTTCTGAAAAAGCGCTAAGGTTGAAAGAGAAGAGGGAAGCGCTGGAGCAAAAAATGGGACTTCTCCACGGTTTATCAATAGCAGCATAATCAATCATATGAATAAAGAAACATTTCTACAGCAGTTGCACGTAAGCCCTCTTTCTTCGGAGCACAAGCAGTCCATCGTAGCACTTATTGAGAAAAACGGCTGGAACGTCGAAACCATCGAACAGATAAAAGATAGTATCCAGGCAGATATAGACAAGGAAATGATAGACCTGGATGTCAATGATCAGGCTATGGTTGCTGCGGCAAA
Source organism: Minisyncoccota bacterium (assembly GCA_018060905.1). Classification (GTDB taxonomy): domain Bacteria; phylum Patescibacteriota; class Minisyncoccia; order Phycocordibacterales; family UBA9973; genus UBA4124. Next base: position 3,465 of record JAGOVD010000031.1, on the reverse strand, counting down.
CGAAAATCTTGCGAGTAGTCTCGCGGCTATAGAAGGATCCCTCGCCGCAGATATGGCATATGTAGAAGCTGAGATGCATGACTTGGAGGGGATGGTAAAAGATCTCGACACGGCGTTTAATGAAGCGCAAATGGAAACCCTCAAGGATGACATTGTAAAATCTGCGTAAAAGGGCATATTCTGCCAATCTATTGACTTATATAGTTATATATGTTATTATGGTTTGAACCTTAAATTTACAGTTATGCCACAATCATATAACCTTCGGAAAAAGAGGGAAAAGCAGATAATCGAGAATATATCGGTTTTAAGAGTGGTACCATCAATAGATACCGCAAAAGTGGTAGAAATGGTTCCAAAATTCCTACCAAACATACATACCACGTACTCCTTCCCGTTATTTTCAGGGAGCAAGGAAACCTGTAGCGTGGATGGATGGGATTCAAAATAAGTTTCCGTGTTAGTAAATAAGCAAGGTCCCCGCGGTGTCTACCCGGGGGCTTTTTTGTTGCCCGGTTGACCCGGAAGTAGACCTTGGCATAGTCTTGCGGACGGGTAGCGTAGCTACGATGCCAAGTCTCACTTTCGGGTTGACATATATATGTGTCTGCAGTACACTGTGGGTCCTACAGTTTTCCGGCAGAGTTATTCCCTTTCTGTTTTATTTAGAAGATAGTTTATCAGTAAGCCATCCGCCGAGAGCGGCCGGCCATTTTTTCGTTTATATACTTATGAGTAAAACCAAGACCCCGACGAGTACCGGCGCACGTCCCAAAAAATACTTTTCGAAATACAAAACTCCACTCGTCGAATTTCCTAATTTGATCCAGCACCAGATCGATTCGTACAACTCGTTGATCGAAAAAGGTATCAAGGCAGTCTTCAAAGAATTTACCCCGATTCAAGACTACTCGGGCAAGAAATTTCAACTCGATCTCGTCTCGTTCCACCTTGTGGCACCGACATATGACGAGCACTATGCAAAAGAAAACAAACTCTCTCTCGAAACACAACTCAAGGCTCGCATCAAACTCACCAACAAACAAACAGGGTCTGAAAAAGAGCAGGAAATTTTCCTCTCTGATATTCCAGTAATGACCAACCACGGTACGTTCATCATCAACGGTGTTGAGCGCTCACTCATTCCACAGCTCCAGCGATCATCCGGAGTCTTTTTCACCGAGCTTGAAATTAAAGGCAAGCGATTTTTTGGTGCAAAGATCATCCCAAACCGCGGCGTCTGGATTGAAATCGAATCTGATCCAAGTGGAGAAATCTTTGTCCGTATCGACAAGAAGAAAAAGTTCTCTATCGTTACACTCTTGCGTGCATTGGGACTCACGACTGATGAGCTCATCAAAGGCCAGTTCAAGAAAAATGAGACTGCACTTAAAGTCATGGAGCATGCTATTGAAAAGGATGCCGTCAAAGACCAAACGAGTGCATTTGTTGAAATCTACCGCAAACTCCGTGATGGTGACCTCGCCAACGCTGACAACGCACGTGATTTCGTGAACACGCTCTTTGGCGAAGAACGCTATGACCTCTCACAGGTTGGACGGTTCCGATTCAACAAACGTTTTGAGCTCGATATGTCAGACGAAGAGATGAACAGAAAGACACTCTCTGCGGCAGACCTCGCCATCATCGTTGCACATATCATTGCCCTCAACACAACACCAGGATCTCACCCAGACGATATCGACAACCTCTCTTCACGACGTGTTCGCTTTGTTGGTGAATTGCTCCAGGCAAAGATTTACATGGGATTCACCCAGATCAAACGTAACGTCCAGGATCGTATGAGTACGATCGATGCTGCAAACGCGCTTCCGATCCAGGTCGTCAACCAGCGCCCTCTGCAAGCTCGTATCAAGGAATTTTTCACGACAAACCAGCTCTCACAGTTCATGCAACAGGACAACATCCTCGCTGAGATCGAAGAGCTCCGTACCGTATCAGCACTTGGCCCCGGAGGTCTCACTCGTGAACGAGCAACGCTCGAAGTGCGTGATGTGCACACGTCTCACTACGGTCGTGTCTGTCCAATCCACACACCTGAAGGTCCAAACATCGGTCTTATCTTGCGTCTCGCTATCTATGCGCACATCAACGAATTCGGTATCATCGAGACTCCATATGCCAAGGTCAAGAACGGCAAGATTACTGACGAAATCGTGTACTTGAACGCTGCAGAAGAAGAAAAGTATGTCATCGCTCATGCAGGAATGCGACAAGATGACAAAGGAACACTTCCTGATCGTGTCGAAGCTCGTATTCGTACAAGTCCAGGGATTGTCGCAAAATCAGAGGTTGACTATATCGATGTCGCTTCAAACCAAGCGTTCTCTGTGGCGACCAACATGATCCCATTCCTCGAGCATAACGATGCAAACCGTGCGCTCATGGGAAGTAACATGCAGAAACAAGCAGTACCGCTCATCCGACCTGAAGCACCATTGGTTGCAACTGGTATGGAAGAATCAGCGGCACCGTACTCAGGACGTCTCGTCATGGCAGAAGAAGCAGGTGAGGTGACCGCAGTTGATGCGACAAAGGTAACTATCAAAAACGATAAAACAGGCAAGGATCACACCTACACACTCGTGAACTTCCAGCGTACCAACTCATTCAACGCCTTTCATCAGCGCCCTGTTGTTTCAATCGGACAAAAGGTGAAAAAGGGAGACCTTCTCGCAGACACCTCGACGACTGATAACGGACAAATCGCCCTCGGACAAAACATGCGTGTTGCATTTATGTCATGGAACGGTGCAAACTTCGAAGACGCGATTATTCTCTCAGAACGACTCATCAAGGATTCAAAATTCACCTCGATGTACATCGCTGAATTCACGTCAATCGTGCGCGATACGAAGCTTGGTCCCGAAATCACGACTCGCGATATTCCAAACGTTGGTGAAGCTCGACTCAAAGACCTCGACGAAGAAGGTATCATCCGTGTCGGTGCTGAAGTGAAAGAAGGCGACATTCTCGTCGGAAAAATCACTCCAAAGGGTGAAACTGAACTCACTCCCGAAGAGCGCCTTCTTCGAAGTATCTTTGCCGAAAAAGCACGTGATGTGAAAGACACCTCACTCAAAATGGATCACGGCAAGCGTGGACGTATCATTCGCGTCAAAGTATTTTCTCGCGACCAAGGACACTCACTCGAATCAGGCGTGATCAAAAAGATCGTCATCGAAGTCGCACAGCTCCGAAACATTTCAGTCGGTGACAAGCTCGCTGGTCGTCACGGAAACAAAGGTGTCATCTCAGTGGTTCTCCCCGAAGAAGACATGCCGTACACGGCAGACGGACAGCCAGTCGATGTTGTATTGACTCCGCTCGGTGTTCCATCTCGTATGAACCTCGGACAAATTCTCGAGCTTCACTTGGGAATGGCGGCGCACGAACTGGGGTACCAGGCGATCGTCCCACCATTTTCTGGTGCAACCGATGCAG
>JAGOVD010000030.1 GCA_018060905.1 Minisyncoccota bacterium | reverse complement strand
TTCAAGCCGGATATCGTCAGGACGAGCAAGCTGTGAGTCTACCTTGGTGATGACTGGGATGATGACGAGCCCACTTTCGCGTGCCATGCCGAGCGTGGTGAGCGTCTGTGCCTGCACGCCCTGTGTGGCGTCAACAAGGAGAAGTGACCCTTCAACGGCTTTGAGTGCGCGTGATACTTCGTATGAAAAGTCGATGTGTCCGGGAGTATCGATGAGGTTGAGCAAGTAGTCTGCACCGCCGTGTTTGTACTGCATTCTCACCGGTTGCATCTTGATCGTGATGCCACGCTCGCGTTCAAGCTCCATCGAGTCGAGCACTTGATCGCGCATTTTACGCGCTTCAATCGTGCCTGTCACTTCAAGCATACGGTCAGCAAGCGTGCTCTTGCCATGGTCGATATGGGCGATAATACTGAAATTGCGGATGTTCTTTTGATCCATAGGTGGCAAAACTATACCAGAAAAAGCCGATTTTGGGAAAAAGAAAAACCACTCAATTATATATCGAGCGGTAAGTTGATTTTCAGTAAATTAATTGAAGGATTCTATTAGATCACGTAAGGTATGCCATTCAAATATTTCTGCAGCTAATTCCAGAAATGGCCTCAAAACAAAGCCAATAATCCCCCATAGCAGTAGGCCGGTGAAAAATTTTAGTCCAATTGTCAATAATAAAGAAATTGTATTAACTTCATTATTAATTGTAGATTTTTCTATAATCGAATACAAAACCTGTAACGGTAATTCTTTCCAGTATATATACTGTGGGAGAAAGAAAAATAATGAGAATGCAACAATAATAAGCGCACCCCCTCCAATAAAAGTTAATAATTTCATTATTATTATTTTAGGTGATTTAATTTAAAAGAACTTGGTTATATAATAACATATATTTATATAAAAGTCAAGTAAAAATACCCTTATTTCTAAGGGTTTTCTACTGTCTACTCCCTGATTCCTACTAACTTCTTACAGGTCCGGCTGTTGCATCACCAATGGTTTTTGCTTCCAAAACTTGGATTTGAGGGTTGCGACAAAGAGTGAGATGTCTTCGTTCTTGAGTGCACTGAGAATGATGCCGTAGAGTGCGATACCGACAGTACCTGAGATGAGTCCCTGGGCAAGGATACCCCAGAACGTCCCCTGGTCTACCCCACTACTAATGAGAAGGAGCATGCCGTAGATTGCAGACGACGCAATGAGTCCTGCGCCGATTGTGTGAAAGAGTGCACGACCAAGCTCGCGTGTCTCAACTTTCGTGCCTTCGACATTTTTATGAAAATGATTCCACAGTAAACACGCGTTGACGATCTGTCCGATTGAGAATGCGAGTGAGAGGAGGACGACACTTCCCCCTGTCGTTCCATCGATACGCAACAGGCTTTCGAGGAAATCGCGGAACATCGGCATATCACGATATGCGAGCAAGAGTACTCCTGCCGCAACTGCCGTCACTGCGACGGACCATGCATTAATCTTGAGTGGTGTCTTGGTGTTGCCCATCGCATAAAATCCACGAACAAGGAGGAGGATCATACACTGTGCGGTGACGGAGATACAAAACAGTGCGAGAGACGCCGCTACGAGCCGTGTGTCGTTCCACGAGAACACTCCTGCTCCGAGAAGTACGCGGACAATCTGTGCACGCAAGACGATGATAAAAAATGCTGCAGGAATCGAGAGAAAGAAAATGTTGCGCGTCGCACGGTGAATAAGATCGACGAATTCCTTGGTCTGCTTTTCAGCATAGAGACGACTCATTGTCGGAAATGCGGCGATCGCATATGAGATACCGATGATCATGAGAGGTGTCGTCTGAATATTGTATGAGAACTGGAAGACGGATATCGATCCCGCAACAAGGAGCGACGCAATCGCACTAATCATCAGAAAGGTGATGTTGGTTAATGACGAAGCGAGCGTACGCGGGAGCGAAAGCGTCACCACCTTTTTCATGACTGGCCAATCGATATCTCGCGTCAAACTTGGCAATTTTTGCAGACTAACGAGTGTCGGAAGCTGAATCGTGAGGTGAAGTATTGCCCCAAAGACAACACCGAGTACCACACCGACCATTCCCCACATTGGCAGAAGCACTATGACTCCGGTCAGAATCCCTATGTTATAAAACAGAGGAGCAATCGCAAATGAAAAGAATTTCTTTTGAACCTGAGCAAACGATCCGAGCAGACTGGATAGCCCCATCAAAAAAGGTGAGAGGAGCATGATCCGCGAATACAGTACGAGATCTATATGTTGCGCCATAGTAAATCCAGGCGCAGTGAGCCGTGTCAGGTATGGCATAAGGAAAAACGCAATCACGCACACTACTACCATACCCATGCAGTACAGCGAGAAAATACTATTTGAAAACTTCTTGAGACTGATATAGTCTTCGCTATCTTTGTTCACATATCCGGTGATAAACGGAATAATGACCGTGACTGAAAACAATACCGCTATAGAACTATAGATAAAATCAGGGATACGAAACGCCGCATAGTACACATCGAGCGTCGCCGATGGTCCCACGCGAGATGCGAGCAAGTGATCCCGCAAGAGCCCAAATATCTGTGACGCAAGCGAAAAGACACCGAGTACCAATGCTGCTTGGTTCATCGTCGTGACATCACGGTTAAGTAGTTTGAGGAATCGAGGAACCATGCGGAGATACGATTAGTTTTCAGCGACGGGAGTTGGTTCTTCGACAGTAGACACAGGAGTCGATGATCCAGATTCAAGCTCTGTGATTTTCTCATCAACACCAGTGACCCCAGGAAATGCTGCTTTGAGTGTCTTGAGAGCTTCAATAGCGCGAGCACGATCCCCCATGGTGATGAGTGTGTTGATAGCGCTCAGTGAAGGGTTAGGATTGTTTGGACTCAGTTGTCCAGCACGAGTATATGCCTCGAGCGCTGCTTGATAATTTTTCACTGTACTGTATGCCTGACCGAGGAGGAAATATCCCTGCGCATCAAATGGTGCGGCCTTGGTGTACGCAAGGATTTCCTGTTGTACTGCTCCTACTTCTCCGATCGATTCTCTGATTTGTCCCCGTACGATATACGCATCGAGATAATCAGACTTCAGTACTAAGGCATCGGCAACATACTGAAGAGCAAGAGTAGTATCCTGCTTCAAGAAGGCGAGTTGTGCATGATTGAGAAGAAAAACTGGGTTCATGGGACCTCGCTCTTGTGCTGCATCAGCCGCGGCTACTGCGTTGGTATACCCGTCAGTAGTAGACCCTCCGGCAACAAGCTGATAGACCTGACTGAGATTGAGCCAGTTGCTTGCGCTACTGGTATCCCACGCAACAGCTGCGCGCGCACTTTGTTCCGCCTGGGTAAAGTATGTCTGTAGCAAGCCCTTGTCTGGAGATGCAGTATTTGCCATGTCAGTAAATTGACGAGTAAAGAGTGCTGAGCGTGTCCTCCAGTAGATATCATTTTGCGATAGGGAGATCGCTCGATCGAGCTGACGCTCTGCAGTTGCAACATCTGAGGCTATAAGTGCTTGGTTGTACCAGAAAATACTTGCAAAACGACTCCCGGAAAGATATGCCCCCGCAAATCCTGCCATAGAGACGAGGACGAGGACGAGAATCGCGAAAAAACTCATCCGAGGATCTCTAAGATAGTTGATTGATAGTACAGGAGTTCGTCCGACCAGACTCGATACACCAAGCAGTAGTCCGAGGTACATAAAACCAAATACGATAAGTACAATCCCCGGCGAAGTTAACGTAAAGAGGATAGCAAACGCAATAAACATGATGAGCGACGCAACAGCAATAAATCGACTAAACCGATCAGGAAACTGGTAGTTGAACAGTCGAAATCCGTGGAGTAATGAAATACACAACAGTGCCAACAGTGCAATCCCTGCCAAAATACCATTTGTTGTAAAAGTAGTTCCAAGCATACTGAACCCTGTATCAAATGTAGTATTCCAAAAACCAGTCTGATTGATACTCAATGGATGGTGGAGATCCCACGCAACCCCAAAACGTCCTGCACCGATACCGAACAGCGGGTCACGCGCCAGAGTGGCTCGCATGACATGAGTGGTCGTCACAAACGATGGACGTGTATCGTTAAACGATACACCTGCATACTGCGAAAGCTGGGCACCAATCGAACCACTGCTCAAGAAAAAGAAGAGGCCAATAATCAGTGCTCCAAATGATGCTACGGGGAATCGCGGTGTCAGCTCTTTGGCCGCATCCAATGGATCAGTGTTAATATCAACAGATTGATACGGGAAAAACTTTGCAACCGAGCGTTCAACTGATGATTTGTATACAAACACGAGAAGCGATGAGACGAGTGCGATAACCCATGCAGCTTTGAAATTGAGGAATACAAGAACTGCTATTGAGAGAACCATTGCGACCAGTGACACTACCTTGAAAATACCTTTTGGTAGCAACACTTCGTACATGAGGAGCGATAGCAGGAATGTAAACGTCACAAAATGCGCAAAATCTACCCATGAACCCACGAGTGTCCCCTGGTTGGCGACATGCGCGAGGTGTGATGCGACAAATGGAACCTTTTGAGATACGTACAAAATCACCTGGAGGAACACCGTCACTACCGATCCGACAAATGTTGCCAAAAACAAAACGATGAGACGTTTTTGCTCACGAGCAAATGTAGCGATGAGAAAGGTCAAGAGTGCAAGTGCCAACACTGTTGCAAATGAATCTACGACGAACCCTCGTCCCCAGAGAGAGACCGTAACGTTTTGTGACGTCAGTGCACTCACCAATGCAAACACTACCCAAGCGCCAAGTGCTATAAATGCTTTATGTTTGGGAAAACTCAGTGACCCTGCAACAAATTGTGCGAGAATCCAAAATGAAAATGCCACAAAGACGCCTCCATAGAGGAGTACTCCCTTGATCGCTCCAATACCACCCCATGTTGCTGGGAGGAAAAACAGTGGGAGCAGTGCACAAACAACAAGTATGGTGACGAAAGAAATAGTATTGAATCTCGTGATGAATTTTTGATACATAATGTGTATATGATACCGCATCTACGGCATCAGTGCTATATGACAACAATGTTGATAATCCGCCCCGGAACAACGATGACGGTCTTGATCGACTTCCCTTCTATATATTCCTTGATACGTGAGAGAGCGAGTGC
>JAGOVD010000029.1 GCA_018060905.1 Minisyncoccota bacterium | reverse complement strand
GGATCATCATCGCTGCGGTTGCTGTGCTGGGCATCGTGGTGATTGGGAGACTTTTTTCATTACAGATACTCAACGGACATTCGTACAAAGAACGAGCGGAACATCAGTATGTGACGCCTTCATCTGACAGTTTTGATCGAGGCAATATTTATTTTACGAGCAAAGACGCCACTACGGTAGCTGCGGCGACTGTGGCAAGTGGTTTTATCATTGCGATTACGCCAAACCTTATCAAGGATATACCTGCCACCTATGAGGCGCTCAATGCCGTCATACCGATCGATCGAGAGGTTTTTTTCCTCAAGGCTGAAAAGAAGAAAGATCCGTACGAAGAAATCATCGACCATGTGCCCGAGAGTGCAGCACAGGCAATCACTCAGCTCAAACTCACCGGCGTCAGTCTCGTGCGTGAAAAATGGCGCTTTTATCCCGGAGAGAGTCTCGCGGCGCGGGCGATTGGATTTGTGTCGTTCAAGGGAGATACGCTCGTCGGGAGCTATGGTCTCGAAGAAGAGTACAACGATGTTCTTTCGCGTGACGCAAAGAACTTTTATGTAAATTTTTTTGCTGAGATTTTTGCCAACATGCAGTCCAGTGTTTTTAAAAATACTGCAACAACAGGGGATATCGTGACGACGATTGAGCCGACGGTGCAAGTTCAGCTTGAGCAAACAGTGTCGGATATTCAACAGCGGTGGGGTAGTGAGAGTGTGGGAGGTATCATTATGGATCCGTACACTGGTAGTATCGTTGCGATGGCGGCTGCCCCGACGTTTGATTTGAACAAATATGGCGCAGTCAAAGATCCAAATCTCTATACAAATCCGTTTGTTCAGCATCGCTACGAGATGGGATCTATCGTCAAACCACTCGTCATGGCAGGAGCGCTTGATGTCGGTGCGATCACTCCGACGACGACCTATACCGACAAGGGGTTTGTGACGATTGATGGTAAAACACTCAACAACTTTGATAAAAAGGGACGCGGTGCCAATGTGTCGATGCAGGAAGTTCTGAACCAGTCATTGAACACCGGTATGATATTTGTCGAACAGAAAATGGGTAAAACAGTGTTCAAGGATTATCTCGTTACTCGGTACAAGCTTGGTGACAAGACGGGGATTGATTTGCCTGGAGAGGTGAACGGTTCGGTTGGTAGCTTGAAAGACGCAAATGATATCAACTACGCTGCCGCATCGTTTGGGCAGGGTATTGCGACGAGTCCTATCAATATCGTGCGTGCATTTGCAACGCTTGCTAACGGGGGTACTATGGTGACGCCGCATGTTGCCTCAAAGATTATTGAAGCAAGCGGAACGAGTACTGACATCGCATTTCCATTGGGAGATCGTGTCCTGAAGCCCGAGACCGTCTCTGCGATCACGAACATGTTGGTACAAGTTGTCGACGATGGGTACGATCGCGGTCTCAGGCACTATAGTGTTGCCGCAAAGACGGGGACAGCGCAGATCGCGCGTACCGATGGCGGAGGATACTATACTGATCGCAACCTCCACTCACTCATCGGATTTTTCCCCGCATCAAAGCCTCGGTATGTGCTGTACCTGTTCAACGTATACCCAAAGGAAGAACTCTATGCCATCCAGACGCTTGGAGACCCCTTCTTTGATATGGTACAATTCATGAATAATTATTACGGCATTGCGCCAGATCGCTAACCCTTATGAATACAACACCATTTACCTTTTCTATCAAGACAGCACTCCGAGAAGCGTGGGCACTGTTTAAAAAGCACCTTGGATTTTTCCTCGGCGTTGCTTTGATTTCAGTCCTTCTGAGTGTCGCTGGTGGAGGTGAACGTACACCGATACTCATCTCTGTGATCCTGACGATTGCATCATTTCTCTGGGGTATGATCTGGATCAAGATTTCTCTCGCAGCGGCTCGTGGAGATGAGGCTAAGCTCTCGTTTGGTGCGATACATGCTCTCGTTCCAAGTGTCCGACAAGTACTCTCCTATATTGGTGTTGCTATCTTGACGGGGCTTATAGTTCTCTGCGGACTCATTTTGTTGATTATCCCAGGGCTCTACATCATGGTGCGACTCTCGCTTGCGAGCATGGTGTACCTCGATCGCAAGGAAGGTATTCGAAAATCTCTCCGGTATTCATGGGATATCACGAAAGGATATTTTGGCAAAATACTCCTCGTCGGACTTGTTTCAATCGGACTGTATCTCCTCGGCATACTTGCGCTCGGCATCGGACTCTTTGTGGCATATCCACTCGCCGCTATCCTCATGGCCAAGTTCTACCTCGCACTTTCTGCACACTATGACGCAACACGAGCGGTGATTGAGCAACCAGTCGAAATCCCCGCAGAGCTCTAAATTGACTTTCGCTCTGTAAATCGCTAGTATCAAGAAAAATTGATACTTATGGCGAAAATAATAATTAAGGAACTTCCTCCAGGACCAGCACCAGTAAACATACGAAAGGCGTGGATTGGTATAGCTATCCCGTTTGATACTTCTTCTGAGCAGATTCTACCAACTAGCTATCAAGTTGATGCGGGTCTTGCAATTACTGGGTTGGAAAAAGCAGGTGAATTACTTGCCGTAGAATTTTATTTAAAGTTAAAGGCGAGATATCTCGGTTTTCCTAAAAATGTTTGTGACCTTATTGAATAAAATGCCGCTATGAGATACATAGCGGCATGTTTTATACCTTGAGTACGATGTCGATGTCGGAGGTATTACAATTTCGAAACGGGCTACTCGAAGCCTTTTCGTCATCGAGTACTTCGTAGGGAATATTGTCTATAATAACTATAACAATTTTTTTTTGTTTATTAACAACGTTATAAACTAGAGTTACGTATGACCTCTGGATATCATTTTCACTGTAGTAAACCAGTGCGGGGAATTCTTGTTGGTAAATATCACTCCTTGCTTTCCAGATTTCTAAGCTGAGTTTGTCTGTACTAATGTGCATGTGTTTTTTCTTTACCATACCGCTTCATCTTGACTTTGTCAATCCGAAGCAGTAGAGTAGGGGGAAATTCATCTTTAAACACAACAGCCATGCCACATTATTTGTCCGAATTTCTTCAAAAGAAGGGTATTAGTCCTGAAAAAATATATCAGGACGCTGCTATGGTGGGTAGATCCAATCAAGTTCTCCCGCTCGAGAATATTAAATCCATTCTCCGTAACGAAAAAGTTGGTCTTTCTATTCAAAACATCCAGCTTCTGGATGCGCACTACCAGTTCTCGGATGAAGAAAAGAAAGCCCTGTATACCATGGTCAGCTTTTATGAAAAAGCAAAGGTGCCGGAAATATACAAATCCGCGATCCATCGTATTGGAACGAGTGAGTGGCGTATACGAAAAAAGGCATCAAAAAAGCACGTGTAATCACTGATCCTAAACTGCCATAGATATGGTGTTTTTATTGGTGAACCTCTTCCAGGGACTGCGATTTTAACAGCTTCTTCGAATCTAAAAAATCAGGAACCTACGGAGCTCGACCAACGCAGAGGGGGCCATTGTTGATAGCGCGTTTTTCATGCGTGTACACGAGAGCAAAAATATAAAAATCCCCGCAGGTTGCGGGGATTTTTTTATCTCTCCATCAAGGGGCATATTTTATCTTTTCCTCGTCATTCATTTGATTTGAAAATGTATCGTAGACCACTTGTCTCGTCACTTTCCATATGCCATGGTACGGGTCATCAAGTTCGTACGCTACTTCCCAGAGAAGATACAGGACAAACATCGTTGCCCAGACCACCACTTTGCCCGTATAAATGTTCACAAACGGATACAGAACAAATATACCGAAAAAAATGAGAGAGAACACTGCAAGCAATAATTTTATAACCGGGTTAATTCGCAGGCACTCGTATTCTTTGAATTGTTGCCAATTTTTGAGAGTGATTGCTTGTTGGATTTTTTGATTCTGATCATTTACTTTGCTTATTTGCGCAGCAGCAAGGAGGCCGTGGGCTACTCCAATGATATTGAGTACTGGCTCGAAAACCCCCTGGTCTCGTTGATCGATACCGATCCATTTTTTTAAAAAATACCAAACAAACACCCCAGCTACTCCGATAAGTGCTGGACGAATCAAGAGTTTAAGATATATCACCATATTATTTATTTTTTTATTCACCTTACAACCCAACCTTGACTTTGTCAATTGTCGAGGGTAGAGTGGGGGAAACTATTTAACATGAAACAACAATCTGAATGTGAAAGATTTTCAACCAAAAATCTTCGTAAACCTTTTGATTTTAAAAAGAAACAAGCTGATTTTCGAAAAGAATACCTCAAACTAAAAGAAAAAGCCTGCATTGTCTGTAAGACCATTTTTGGACAAAACCAGGAACTTGTCAGAAGCTTTAATAAAGTTAGTGAGCTTGATGGTGGGTCAAATGATAAAGGAATCTTTGAGTGTGCTTTAATGTACGGCGACGGAGATACAGGACACGGCTATTACCGTCTTCATTTAATTCTTAATATGAAAAATTATGAATTAAAGAAATACGAAGATATCGTTTATATTGCTGTATCCTATGTACCAGCGCCCGATAATGGTTATAGTTGGGAGGTTGATGAGATTCACCAGAGAGACATGAGTAATTTTTCTCCGGTTTCGCAGTTTATTGACTATCTTAAACTTCTTTCAGAGCCTGACACCGCATTGATTGAATATAATTTATTATCTGAACGTAAGTATTCAACCCCCGTGGAAAACATACAGGATAGAAAGATTTCAATTAAGTAATCAAATTATTAAGTCACCCATTATTGGTGGCTTTTTTCTTTTCCTCCAGACCTTTACAACGCGAAAAACGTCTTCGTGGCGGTTTTATTTTTGTCTTGTGTCACAAACCACTAAGCATAATTCTTCACTTCATTCGAATTCTGCAAAGTGTTCGCGACCCTGCCTCGCGGCACGTTGTGCAACGCTCCGCCTTCACAACGCAGCAAAAAATCCCAAGCAGATGGGATTTTTTGGCGTTGTGAGCTCACCATACCTAGAATGGAACACCATTGAAAATATGGTTATTAAGTGGAATGCGGTTTTTAATAATTTTAATCTTATGACTGAAGCTTAAAAATAAGGCTTATTTACTAACGGAAAACCTGACAAAACTTAACATAACCTTTACCCAATGAATTATAGAACAATAAACAATGATAAGAAATGATAATGAATGATAA
>JAGOVD010000008.1 GCA_018060905.1 Minisyncoccota bacterium | reverse complement strand
ACTACAAGCATCTCTATCATCGTTACACCTGATTGTAATGAGGGTTTTACCATAATGGAAACAATGTACGTAGTGTAACATCCCACAATCCGACAATAAAGAGCGCGAGTACAATAAATGGACCAAAAGGTATTTGACTCTTCATACCATAGGTGCGTGTCAGTGCGAGCAAGAACAATCCGACGATACCACCGATCCAAAACGAGAGAACAAGTACCGTAAACCCTGCAGTCAATCCGACGAGCCAGCCGATACCGAGCATGAGCTTCACGTCACCAAATCCCATGAGACGTCCTTTGGAGAAATACCACAACATAAAGAATGGAAGTGCGACAAGTACGCCCTCAAACAATGCACTCCCGAGATGAAAATACGGTAGCGTGATCGTGCGGTACAGTATAGACACGAGGGCGAGAAGGATGACACTATAGACCGCCATGTCTGGGATAATCTTGTGACGGATATCATAGACCGTGATGACCATCAATATACTCGCAATGATAAGGGTGAACACATACGTGATCCATGCAGTCGTCGTAAATCCGCCGAGAACGACGATTTTCGTATACGCGATGACGAAGACGATCGCTGTCAGTAGCTCCACGAGGGCATACTGGAACGATATCGGCTGTCGACACGTACGACATTTGCCCCGAAGTCCGAGAAAGGAGAACACAGGGATGAGCTCATACCATGCGAGCGCACGACTACATCGTGCACAGGCGCTCCGTCCGCTGACCACACTGCGTCCTGTATTGATCCGTAGGATAACAACATTCAAAAAACTACCGATGAGCAAGCCCAGCACAAAAATAATGACCGGCAAAAATATCATGCCTATAGTGTACCACGCATACCAATCACACAAAACAAAAACACCCCAATAGGGGTGTTTTTGAAACATATTAAAAATGTTTAGGATACGATTACGGACACGTTACGATTGCGGCAGTAGGCTTTGTAATCTGTTTTGATGCACCATTACTATCTACACACCATGCATCTGAACTAGTACCCTTGAGACCTGCCCATGCAGACCACGAGCCGACATCATCTGCGCAAATACCTCCATTGTTTCCCGCAGCTGTAGCAGCGGCAACTGCAGCGATAACCTGATCATTTGTACAAACATTATTGTAGTCAGCATCATTATCGTAAACAATTTCAGCCTGTGCGCGCATGTTTGCAAGGTTTGCCTTTACTGCTGCATCAGCACCTTTACTTCGAGCTGTGTTCAATGATGCGAGGACGACCGAAGCGAGGATTCCAATAATTGCGATTACCACCAACAATTCGATGAGGGTGAAACCACTTTGTAATTTCTTTTTCATACTAATTAATTTTTAAATGTTTAGATTTTAATAATCGATTATTACAAATCCCTTTGTAATGTATACAAGTATAGCATACGGGACATCGAACCCTGCAACCGGATTTCCGCTTTCGAGGAGGGATTAGCTGATGCCGCCAGCGATGTTGTAGATAGGCACCAAGATAGAGACAAGGAGCAGTCCAACTCCAATACCGAGCGAGATAATCATGAACGGCTCGATGAGTCCGACGAGGGTATCGACCGCTTCATCGACTTCTCGGTTGTAAAACTTGGCAAGCATCTTCAAAATAGAGCCCATCGAACCTGTTTCTTCTCCAACGAGGATGATCTGTGTCATGATTTTGGGGATCTCGGTCGGGTGCATCGCAAGTGCTGCAGAGAGCGCCTTACCGCTTTTGACTGACTCCATAGCGTCAAGCATGACCGCCTCATACCGTTTGTTGCCCACGACACGCGCCGTAATCTCAATCGATCGAATGATCGGTATCCCTGAAGACAGCATCGTATCCATGTTATCTGCGATGCGAGCGAGGTAGAGCTTTTGATAGAGGTTGCCGACTACAGGGATACCGAGACGAGCTTCATCGAGGAGTTGCTTGCCGCGTTTGGTGCGAGAAAGTCTGATGATGTATGCAAAGAAAACGACGACTCCAATGAGAAGGAAGATACCGTACTGCACGAGGAAACTACTAATCGCCATGACTATCTTGGTATAGAACGGCACCTCCTGACCACTCTCGGTGATGATGGCAGAGAGTTTGGGCACAACTACGGTAAACATGAGCACCATGACGGCGATAAATATGCCGATGACAAAGGTCGGGTAGACGAGCGCATGCTTGGTCTTGGATGTCAGTGCGTACTGTCGATCGAGGTAGTCTGCCATGTAGGAAAATACCTGAGTGAGCTTACCACTCTCCTCACCTGCTTTGACCATGTTGACATAGAAATCAGAAAAAACATCCGGATGTTTCGCAAGCGCGTTGGCGATCGAAGACCCGCCCTGCAAATCAGTGACGATCTGTGAGAGCTTGGTACTGAGCAGTTTGTTCTGACTGTTCTCTGCAAGGAGACTGAACGCTTTGAGGGCTGATACCTGCGCCTCAAATAGTGTCGAGATCTGTCGAGAGAGGATGACGACTTGCTTCATCGGCACCTTTTCGTAGACAGAGATTTCAAACCATTTTTTTGATTCTTTTTCATCTTTGATTGAGGTGACGATGAGCCCGCGTCGCTGGAGCCCTGCCATTGCGAGGTCTTTGTTGACCGCCTCGATCATGCCGTCGCGCTTCTCTCCTGTATTTGTGATTGCTTGGTATGTAAAATTCATATGCTCTCTCTATTATAGTAAGCGCTCCAGATTTTTGGGATTGACCGAATATGCATATGCGTTCTCGATCGTGATTTCTCCTTGTCGGACCAGATCGATGAGCGATCGGTTCATATCGATCATCCCCTGCTCAAACCCGGTCTCGATGACCATGTCGAGCTCATGCGTGCGTTTTTCCCGGATGAGGTTTGCAACCGCATTGTTGTTGATGAGGAGTTCATAGGCAGGGACGCGTCCCCCTGCAATACGCGGTATAAGTCGCTGTGAAAAGATACCAATGAGAGATGACGCGAGCTGCACACGAATCTGGTCTTGTTGTGCTGCGGGAAACGAATCAATGATACGATCGACTGTCTGTGACGCGTTGTTCGTATGGAGCGTCGAGAGGACGAGGTGGCCCGTCTCGGCAGCGGTCACTGCAGTTGCAATCGTTTCAGTGCTCCGCATCTCACCGATGAGCATGACGTTCACGTCTTCACGAAATGCACTGTGGAGTGCGTTTTGAAAATCGCCCGTGTCGATACCGACTTCGCGCTGATCGATGATTGCTTTTTTTTGTTCGTAGACATACTCGACCGGATCTTCAATCGTAAGGATATGGGCTGCACGTTCTTCGTTGATCAGTCCGACCATCGCAGAGAGGGTCGCACTCTTTCCTTGACCTACTGGACCCACGACGAGGAAAAATCCCTGTTTGCGTCGCGCAAAATCAGCGAGGATGGGCGGGAGGTTGAGCTCCTCGAGTGTTTTGACATGCGGAATGAGTCGAAGCACTATTGCGTATTTGCCTTGCTGTACATAGATGTTGCCACGGAGTCGGATACTGCCTTGGTACTCATATGAGAAATCGAGCTCTTGCGCCGTCACAAAATGCTCGTAGTGCGCTGGTGAGAGGATCGCCTGTGCGATACCAGTCATGTCTTCGGCGGTAAGTGCTGGACGATTCATAAGAAAGATAAGTTCGCCGTTGACTCGCACTGCAGGAAATCTACCTGTTGCAAGATGCAGGTCCGACCCTTCTTCGCGGATCAACGTATCAATCAATTCTTCAAAGGTTTTTTTATACTCCATGTTGTTGCATTACCTCAAGTACATGCGCGACCACTTCACTCGGTGTACTGTTTGCCTTGACGATGTAGCTTGCTGCACCGAGCGCTTTGCCTCGTTCGATATCCTGATCTTGTCCGAGGTTTGAAAGGTATATCTTGACGGTTTTCGGAGCGAGTCCTTCAGTATTGATTGTTTCAAGCAATTCAAACCCGTCAACACTCGGCATAACGACATCGAGCAGCATGATGTCTGGTACAAGTCCTTCGCGAAGCTTGGTCAGTGTCTCTTGGGCGCTCATCGCAGTAGTGACGTTGAACTGTGCCTGACTAAATCGCATTGCATACATGTCGAGCAAGAACGTATCGTCATCAACAATCAAAATACTCTTTTGTTTTTGTGTGGGGGTAGTTGCATCCATACGTTCTAGTATACTCTGCTTCTTCACGTTTCGTCTATAGGCACCCTAGAGTCCGTAGACTTCTTGGATGAGGACATCGCCACGAAGTGCCTTTAGGAGGGCGTCTTCACGCAGTGTGATCATCCCCTTTGTGCGACAGGCTTTGTAGATCTCTTGGTCAACTGGGTTTTTCAAAATAACCTGCTGAATATCCTTGTCGACAGAAAACATTTCAAATACTGCAATACGTCCCCGTGTCATCGATGGCGCCTCTGATGACGGCTTCGCCACGTACATCGTCTTGGGAATATTGAGGATATCTTTGTATTTTGGATCGAGATCTCCAAACTCCTTGTCGACAAACTCCTGGGTGATCTCATCGAGCGGTACTTCGTGGCGCGCACTCGGGTGGACGCGACGAACGAGTCGTTGTGCCATCGCTAGAATAAGAGTGGGTGCAATCAGATACGGATCAATCCCCATGTCAACAAGACGCGGGACGATACCGATTGCTGTATTGGTGTGAATCGTTGAAAAGACGAGGTGTCCCGTCAGCGCTGCCTGAATCGCAAGTTCTGCGGTCTCTTTGTCGCGGATCTCTCCCACCATGATGATGTTAGGGTCTTGACGAAGGATAGAGCGAAGTCCGGTCGCAAATGTATACCCAATCTCAGGCATCACCTGTGACTGCGTAACACCAGGGATCTGATACTCCACCGGATCTTCGAGGGAAACAACGTTCGACCCTTCGCGGTCAACGGCGTTGAGCATTGAATAAAGCGTTGTCGACTTTCCACTTCCAGTCGGCCCTGAAATGAGTACGAGACCGTACGGACGTTTCAAGATGTCTTCAACAATCTTGCGGTGTTCCAGTGTCATGTCAAGATCTGCGATCGATTTGACCCCATGATCGGAGTCAAGGATTCGCATCACTACTTTTTCACCAAAGTACGCCGGAAATGTTGACACACGAAACTCAATCTTGCGTTTCTCAATCATCGTCACGAATGAACCATCTTGAGGTTTGCGTTTCTCGTCGAGACGAAGTCGTGCGAGTATTTTGATACGAGCGATAATCCCATCAAACGTGTTTAGTGGCAACACAAGTGTCGTATGAAGTGTGCCATCGACACGATAACGGACCTTGACCGACTCACCATTGTTTTCAATGTGTATATCAGACGCACCACCTTCGACTGCATGGTTGATGATCACAGCAACAATCTTGATGATTGGCGCATCTTCAACGAGTTTTGCCTGTTTGACATCTCCTTCTTTGATACCAACCGTGGCATTTTTGCCGACCGAGATATTGGCCTGTTCGAGCTCATCGTTGAGTTCCCCGACCGCATTGTCGACCTCGCTTGAAAGTGCTTTGTAATTTTCTAGTATTGCAACATAGTCACCGTATGAAATGAGAAAGATTTTAAAGGGAACCTCGAGTTTCACTGAGATAAACTGGAGTGCGTTCATTCCTTCGATGTTTTCTGGCTCAGTCACTCCAATCGAAAGCACACCGTCCCCAAACCCAATTGGGACAAATTTGTAGTGCCGTGCTGCATCTTCTTCGACATATTTGAGCACTTCGTAGGTAACGTTTTTTGCGGCTACTTTTTGATACGGTATTTTATAAAAAGAAGCTTTTGCAATGGTGATCGCATCCTCGGAGATACCCACCGCAAGTAGGGCCTTGGTGAGATCTCCAGCAAAATCACTCTCGAGTGTTGCCATCACTCGATTGTATTGGAGTTCGGTTATCGTGTTTTGCGAAAGCAGAAAGTCGAGAAACATTATGGTTTTTTTGCAATCGTAGTAAACGTCATCGTATTACCGACCGTCGTTATCGATCCTTGTGCGAGTATGGCGCGTACATAATACGTCGTCAGTGGTGTCAGTGCGCTGACTGTATAAAGCGCGGTACCGTTTTTGCCGAGCAGGAGAGGCGCCGTCGCACTACCAAACAAATCACTCGTCCCGTATTCAAACACAATCGTGGTCTGTGTGGTACCCCCCGTGATCGCCTGTGCCCCGAGCTCGGCAGTTGTCGCGGTCACTTTACCTGGCTGGAGGGTCTCAACTGAAACAGGTGTGGGCATCGCCGTCCCTGCAGGTACGGCATCATACCCAACAGGAGCAAATGGGTTCGGTCTACCCACCATCTCTGTACCGAGTGCGACTGGATAATCTCGGAGACTTCGATAGGATGGGTCGCTAAATATCGTCGTGTCGATCGAGATACTCTTGATGGTAGAGAGAAGATTGGAAAATTCGCTCGTGACCGCAGTGCTCGTACCAGTAGTGGAGGTAGTCACACCTGCAGCCTTAGAAGACGAGCTCAGTGGGCCAGTCGTGGTGACGGTAGGAGTGGTACCCCTTTTTTGCAAGAAGTAGTTTGCTCCGATGCCGATCACTACTACCACAACGACAAGAACGAGGATTGTTTTTAATTTCTTTTTCATACTTATTGTTTAAGCCAATAGGTTTTTAATGTGACCTTGTAACTGAGGCTCGATGCGGGATTTTGTACGGTCGGATTTTCATTAGTTGTAAAATCGACATTGGTCACATCAACTAACCGAAGGTTTCTTTCGAGATCGGCGATAAAGGTGAGGAAGTTCGCATACTGTCCAGTCGTTTGAAATGAAATGGTGAACTCCCCGTAGGAGCGGTTCGCTGTTTCGGGATCCTGCATCGTTTTCCCTGTTTTTGCGGCTACGTCTTCTGTTTGGTATTCAACGTTTCGCAAGAGTGAGAGACCGTTTTTGGTCGCCAGTGAATTGATCTGAATAATCAATCGGATGTTGTCGACACTATCAGGAAGGAGTGTACGGAGATTATCGAGGTCTGCTTTTGGGATAGTGCTGTAGGTTGCAATGAGCGCATCGCGTGACTCAGCCAGCTTTTTTGCTGTTTCAATATTGGTTTGCGCAACGAGTACTGCCGCGCGCGCGACAGTGAGGTTTTGGTAGCGGGGTCGAATCACCACCACAAAAATAGTGATTGATGCTCCTATAAGTAGTAGTGAAAAAAGTGTTCTCATAATTGGGGTACTCCTGGTTGTGCGGTCGACGCTCTCGGTGTCATCCCGACGATAAACGACTCATACGAGAGCGCAGACGGAGACACCGTGAAGACAAGTTTAAAGTTCACGTTGCTCGTCTTGTCATCGACCGTGAGGTTTGAGAAGATTGGGTTTTTGATCAATGCGCTCTTGGTAAACGCATCGGACTGGAGGGCGATCGTTGAGTAGCTTTTTGCACTCCCGAGAAGCGTGACCGCAACGACCGTATCTCTCGTAGTTTCGTCAGTGACAAATGCATAGCTGAAGTTCTTGTACTGCACGGTGCGAAGTGTCGTCTGCTCAAGTGCGTCAAAGATAGGAGAGACGACAATGTGGTTTTGAAGTATGGTTTGTACACCAGTAATGCGTGCATTGAGTCGTTTCATATCAGTCAAAAACTCTGACCCAATCCCTTTTTTTGCATCATTGATTTGTTCTTCTGATTTTATTTTCTGAGCAGCGAGTTGTTTCTCATACAGATACACACCACCGAATGAAAGGCCTGTCGCCATAACAATGACGGCGGTAAGTATCGAGAGGAGTCCGAGTGCACGACTGTGTCTCTCTGGCGCAACAGGCTCACTGCTCACCGGACGTTTCGGAATAAAAGATGTAGGCATCTGTGTGTCCATGTATTGCTAAAGTATACATGGTGCACACACTATGGTGCAAGGAAAAACCTATGCGAGAAGTGGATTACTGAAACTGTTTGAGCGCAAGACCAAGCGCGATGGAGAATTCTGGACCTGTTGTTTTCAAAACACCTGCGAGAAATACCGGAGATTCAACTTTTGAAAATGGATCCGCAATGATGAGCTCTGCTGCAAAGCTCTGACTCGCATAGTCTAGGAGTCCGTGTGTCATCGCGCCCCCACCCGTAAAGATGATCTTGCCAATGTTTTTGTTGTATCGTTTCTCGTACGCCAAAATATTGGCATTCGCTTCTTGGAAAATATCGACGAGGTGTGTCTTGATCAAATCAGGGACAGTCGGGTGCTCAGGGCTCGGCAATATACCGTACTCTTTCTTGATTGCCTCCGCTCTGTCAAATGGGATTTCGAGACTCCTCGCAATCACCTGTGTCATATCTTGCCCACCGCGATTGACGAGGCGAAATGTCTCAACAATGCCGTGCTCGACAATCGTGAGCTTCGTCTTGGATGCACCGATGTCGACGATGAGCACTGGGAACAACTCGCGAGTGAGTACGCTTCTGATGTGGCTAAATATTTCAATCTCAAGATTATCGACTGGAAGTGCGGCCTTTTGGAGTACTTGGGTATATTTCGCCAATGTTTCGTTGAGTGTTGCAACCACAAGCACTGAGATCTTTGCTTCACCACCACTTTCAGCCAAGACGCGTGATGCAACTCCAGAATCTTCGCGGCGTGGAATGACATACCAGTCCAGTGATACATCTTCGATAGGCACGGGGATGAATTTCTTTGCTTCACTCGGAATCACCGTTGGGAGCGTTGCTTCGTCGATAACGGCAGGAAGCTGTAATATAAAAATAATACAAGCAACTGATGGAATACCAATGACAACATTTTTGCTAGAAATGTTTGTCTCGGTGAGTACGTCAGCGAGTGCTTTGGCGAGGGTTTCTGCGTCGAGGTTTGTAACCTCCCCCAGGCTCCCGCCTTCTTTGTACTGTCCAATCGAAAGCGCCCCATAGGTCGACAACACGGCACGGCCATTTTCCTTTTTGAGTTCGACGACTTTGATTGAGGAGGTTCCGATATCGATACCGACCGACGTGTCATCCTCCTTCTTGCCAAAGATTCCGGCCAAGACATTTTTAAAACCAGTGAGTATACTATCCATATAAGTAGTAGTATAGAGCATTTTTGTATATTTCCTATGGGGAATGACTTGATTCGATATCTCTATAGTATCTTTTTCCCAGAACGGTGTCGCGGGTGTGGCACGGTCGGTAGTGCAATTTGTATACGCTGTATCCGAAACATCCCTCTTGCGTCAAAGCTTCCTCCTGGCACCTACGGTGTGTTTGCCTATACGAACCGTATTGTTCGGTGGACGATACGTGACCTCAAATATCATCGCCGAAGCGAATCTGCTCGGATACTGACTGCCGCAGCAGCTCCATATATCAATGACTACATCGCCGACGTACTCCACACGATACACGAAGAACGACTCGTGCTCGTCCCCATCCCTGAGCATCGCCGAAAAGAGACCTCTCGTGGTTTTAATCAAAGCGCCCTCCTCGCTACATGGTGGAAACCCACAATCCCCGGAAGTGTCATTAGTCACCTCTTGGAAAAAACAGTGGCAACACTCCCTCAGGCACGGCTCAATCGCAATGCACGATTGCAGAATGTCGCACATACCATGAGGTGCACAGAGGTACTCGATGCGAAAACAATGTATGTCGTCATCGACGATGTGACGACGACAGGTGCGACGTTTATCGAGGCGCGCCGAGCACTTACCGCCGCCGGTGCAAAAAAAATACTCTGTATCGCACTTGCCCACGGGTACGCACACGCATACATACCCCTGTGAGAACTAGCTCGCAGGGGTATGTAGTACGTCTCTATATTTATTGTGCTGTTGGTGGCGGCGTTGTTGGTGCAGGCATCATCTCAGGATTCATCTGACGATCTTTCATTACCCAGCCTTTATGGTATGGCATGCCTTGATAGCTCGCCATCATATAGCCCTTGATTTCACCAAGCTTCATCCCGACAAAAAACGCCAGGATGACTCCTACTGCAAGGATGATGAGGTGTCGAAGCCAGTATTTTTTCATACCATGCATACCGCCTCCGCGAGTACACATACTCCCACATCCTGAACAGTCACAGCAGTGACCTCCGGGTGGACATGCGTGTCCTTTATTTGTATTCATTTGATTTGTTGTGTTTGGTTCCATGTTTTTATTGATTATTGCTATTGGGTGATTACCACTAGAGTATAGCACTCGCTCGGTGTGGGGTACACTTTTTATATCCAATATAGTATACTGAAACACATAGTACTATCACCTATGATTACTCGCCGAAACAATGGATTGAGAAAAGGTGCACGTGGATTCACACTCCTCGAACTTCTCGTTGTGATATCCATCATCGGCTTTGTCACCACAGTCGTTGTCTTCGCCATCCAATCTTCCAAGAAAAAAGCTGTCGATACCGTCACGAAAAGGACACTCAGTGATGTCCGAACAATGGTCGCCCAACAGAGTCCGACAGAACCTCAACGAGCATTTGACACCGGAACACCTGCAAAAGAAGCCGTCGATACACTCGCAAGGAATCTCGGGTACGGACCGGAAGATAACGGTACTGACTATCAATACCACGCTGATCCAACCGGCTATATTGCAGCATTTCCACTCCTGGCAGATACCTCAGAATACTGGTGTATTGATGGCGAGGGTGTCTCCAGAGGAACCGACGGACTCCTCACACCAAATACAACAGTAAATTGCGACAATACCGACCGCGACCCCCACGCATCTACTACTATCCCTGACCTCACGATCACTGGTCCGAGCACTCTGACTTTCAGTGGGGTCGGTAGTACTCGAACTCTCCCATTGGTTATCAATGAGACCAATGGCGGTGCGACAACGGGGGCTATCAATATCCGCATTGTTCATTCAGGAACTTCTCTTGCACTACAAAATACTCAAGATTGGACGATAGCTCCTGAATCCCCAGGGATACTATTGTTGACCTCAAGACCCGGATTCACTATTGGTGCAAACCAGGGTCACACCATCAACCTTCTCCTTACTAAAACCACACCAATAGAAAATTTCATATTGGCACGTATTACCGATCCTTTTGCGGGAGAAACAAATCAGGCAAACAACCTATACGTTGGAACCCTTATTCCTCAATAGGAATAACTATTTACCATTTTACTCTTGATACCACGTACGCTGCCATTGTTTCATCTGCTCTATCTCTGTAGTTTGTGCGGCAATGATTGCAGTGGCGAGATCTTTGAGCTCTTGATGTTTCGCGCTCGTGAGTGCAAGTTCTGCCATGGCGACCGCACCCTCATGGTGTACGATCATTTCACTGAGAAAAGCCTGGTCAAATGCGTCGCCTTTTTTACCAGACAGTGCTGCATTCATATCTGCCATCATACTCGCCATGTCACCCCCGTCTCCATGCATCATCGTCCCATCGGCCATCATATGCGTACCCATAGGTTCAGTAGTGTCCTTGGGTGATAAACTAGCTCCCCACACGAGCCATCCGATAACAATACCTCCGACCAACAATGCCCCCTTCATAAAGATCGTTTTATTTTGTTCCATATATGTAGTATATCAAATACACTCCAGGGGTGAAAAAAACAACGTCAAAATGATTACTGCAGCTTATCGATTTTGTCTTTGATATCCTTTTCCATCATCTTAACTCCTTCCAGCTCTTCAATGAGGTCCTTACTCACAGCTTCGAGTTCTGCAACCTCATCTTTGAGCGAATCAACCGCACGTTTCTTTCGGAGATATCGAAATGGTACCCGTCGATGACGAACACCAGCAACTGCAATTCCTCCAATACCAAGAACCAAAAGTATCACGAGTGTTGCAATACCAAATTTGTCTTGAATTTGTGCAAGGAATGACTTATTCTCTGGTTGGTCCCCCGGTGACACAATCCATTTGTCGGTCAAAATCTCCCGATCGTTCGTACTGATTTGCATCAACCCTTTTTCAAGGATTGACTGTAGTATTTCTTTATCTTTTGGTACACCAAAGGCAAGCTTGTAATCAAAACCCGTGTTCCCAACAATTTTTACACTACTGAGTACTTGTTTTGACAAATAATACGAGAGTGAAGCAACATCCATAACCACGGCGTCAACCTCTCCTAAGACAAGGTGGTGCAATCCCATTTCATCATCAGATACTGCCTCGACCACAATCCTCTGGAAATTAGTCCTGATAAATTCCTCAACTGCATAGCCTTCTCCCACTGCAACTTTTTTTCCATTAAAATCACTCAGGTTATCAATGGTATTTTTATTGTAATCCTTCCGTACAACAATAACCGCAGGTATGGTGACATAATTTTCAGTAAAATATAAAAACTCTTCTCGTTCTTTTGTATGAGTAATTGAGGTGACAACATCTCCCTTACCTGCTTTGACGTCATCAAAAATTTGAGAGAGTGGCCTTGCGGGCAGGTACTCAATTTTTACACCAATCTTTTTTGCAATCAGCTCTATGATATCAATCGATAGCCCCGAGTTAGCACTCATCGCATTTTGATACGAGAAAGGGGGGTAGTTTTTTTCAGGATATACAACAATTGTATTGTTGCGTGATTTTAACCACAACACCTCTTCGGGGTTGAGCAAGCTCGTCCCTTGTCCATACGTCGACGGAACAAGTAAAAAAAAGAATAGTAATGGGAGAAATCTCAGGTATTTCATTGTCGCAAGAGTATACCACGCCGAGTAGTATTTTACTTTGACATAATTATATTTTCGGTGTCTTTTTCTAAAATCTTGTCCTGACTCTTGAGTTTATGCTCAGTCAAATCAATCCTCTCTTCTTCAAGTCCAATACGACGCTTGAGTAAGTGCATTCTCCGTGCCGAGTACCATGGAATGAAATAGACGAGGACTGCGAGTCCTACAATTGGGACAAGGAGCGCGAGCACATTTATCGCAACAACAAGTATTCGAACAATCTTGCTGTCAGTGACGAGTACTTGTACACCGAAACCAGGTCTATCAGTGTTGGTCACCTCGTCGACTAAAAACGGGGTGGCATTGTAAGCACCCGCAACCAAGCCTTCTCCGCTGATATATTCAAATGCTCCTGATGCATTATTTGTAACAAGTACTTCATCGAGGACCGACTTTTTTGTTTGAACAAAATCAATAAAGCGTTCCCCTACTGATTTTAAGGCGATATTTTTGAACACAATTTTGGTGAGAGCTCCTGGTGCACCTTTCCCCTTGAGGTATAGCGGTGTCTTTGTAGTCACCGCCTGAGAATATTCAGTGATCACTGGGAGTACAGTGGTTTGTGTAATGATTTGGTTACCTACTGAAGGTGCGGGGTCTGTCTGTATTGCAAGAGGCGCAGTCTCCCAATTTTTTGCCGTCAGAGTAGTCGATCCTAATGTTTCTAGAATATTAGTTCCGAGACCATCATTTGCAAGGATTGCGCCTTCAGTAAAAGTGATAGTGAGTGCCCCAGCTTTTTTTATCACAAGAGGAATCGTAAAGAGTTTCCCTTGTTGCCCTTTGTAACCAGGATTCAAAATAACGCCTTCAAAGGTAACTTTGTTTGCAAAGATATGTGGTTCGGCAGTCCAAAAATTGACTACACTCCCCTCTGTACGTATTGCTCCAAGAGATACATTTGGAGGAAAGGTAATCGTCCCTGAAACAGCATTGATTGACTGCATTGGGCTTGCGACCATAACACTCAGAAGCACTTCTTCCCCTACAGCAACAGATTTTTTGGGGACACTTAGGAGTAACCTGGTTCCGGTAGTTGCATACACTTGGCCATACATACCAAGAAAAATCACAAGTACCCCTACTATTTTAAAAAATTTATTCATGAATGACTGATTTCTTTCTCCTATATACAAAGAATACTATTGTGAGTACCAAAAGTACACCAATCGGTACTACCTTGTAAGGATCTTTTCCTCCAATAACAATACTCTGATCGCGATAATTTCCAGAAAAATCAAATGCGCGAATAGTAAGCCTATATCCGAAAAAGTTCCATGGAAGTGGGTGCGGACTTGAGATACTGTGCCATGGACCACTATTGCGACGAGCTTCATACCGACTGATTCCGCTTGCTTCATCATTTGCAGCAAACAGCGCAAGTCTAGGTGTTTTATTGTGTGATGATTTTTCGATGATCTGTACTGTAAACGGAAACGGTGGCTCAGTATCACTGATCGATGTGCCTTCTCCCCCTGTGCCAGTAGTAGTAATAGACGTAGCGATAGGAACTATATCGATAGGGGTCCCGAGGCCATCATTACGTAATAATTCTGAATTTCCTAGTACAATATCGCCTGCACCTGGTGTTGTTGCTGTAAAAAACAGTGTCGCAACTATGATGTTCTTGTTTTGTGGGTTCTGTGGATCATATAAACGCTCTACACCTCCCGGAATAATGCCCGAAAAATGTACCTCTCCAGGAATAGGTATGGTAGGAGGAGTAACCCAAAGTGAAAGTACATTATTTTTTGTATCATACCCAGTAAAAGTTACGATTTCTGAAGGAAATTTTATACGAATATCTGCAGAGTTAATACTCTCTCCCTCAGTATCAACAACAACATCAACTGCAACCTGAGTCCCAACACGAATTTTTTGTGGCACGTCGAACGAAATGGTTGCGCCATACACATCAGTGGTAATACTAAAAACAACACAAAGTATTGTGAAAAAAATTTTTATCCCGTGAAGGAAACGTATCGTATATTTTTTTTGTATTGTTTGTTTCATATAGTTTTGAACGAGCACTGATTATCCATTCCAATAGAATGCCATGATACTAAAATCAATCAGGCTGATGATGCCATCCTTGTTTATATCGACCGTAGTAGGAGGATTTTTCCTTCCAAACCAGTACGCAAGCACTGAAAAATCAAGTATTGTTACTCGCTGATCGAGATTGTAATCACCTGGAATATTTGTCGTCACCTCAGCTTGATACATATTTTCTGTTCCTACAACAATCTTGATAAGTTTACTCACTCTCTTATCGTCAGCATATCCTATCTTTACAGTGTAGGTACCAAAAGGAACCAAAACTGGTATTGTGATGCTGTAGCGCCCTGCCGCATCTGCTGAAAGTGCAAAAAAAGTACTTTCAGCCCCCTGAATACTTATTTTCAGAGGAGTCAACGGAGTAGCGGCTCCAGAAATACTGAGATACTCCCCCTGCTTAACTCCAATTTTGTCTGTTATAATTGTTGGTGCAAATCGAATACCTCCAATATCGGTGAGTAACCCATTATAAAGAACGACGGGAAAATTCATCGGCACCGAACGACGCCCCTCACTATCGGTTGCAATGAGTGTAAACATATGACTCTCGCTTCCTGGCACGACAATACTAAATATTCCTGTACTTCCGGCTGATACCGTAGCAATGATCGTTGTGCCTTTTTGAATAGTGACGATTGCTCCAGGGTATGCAATTCCAGAAAATTTAACCCCGCTCTGTGTTGATACTCCGCCACCACCGGAACCGCCACCGTCGAGAGTTGGAATACTACCGACCGTTGCCCCAATACTGACCGTCCCCGATTGTGTAATAGTCTGCGCGTTCAGTAAGTGCGCATAACTAAGAAGCGAAAAAAGCACGATACTCCCGAAAAACGCATACGTGGTATTTCTAGCCATACGATTTTCATGATGCCTACTGCGTATCAAACTGTATTCGTGCTTTTCTGATAATGCGACGATTATACCTTCTGAGTGCTCCACGAAGAATGAAGAAAATCGGTGTTATAACAACACATAGGGTGAGGATGAGCTCCCATGGAAATACGACAAAGTAGACTGCTTTGCTTTTCACTGTCTGATCAGTTGTCCCAAAATTGATGTCGAGCTTTGCTCGATATATACCAACAGCAAAGTTGTGCCATTCATCTCGTACTGCCTGAGTAAATGAGTACGCTTCATGCCGAGCAATTTCTTGATCGCGGACATCAACAGAATCTCGTTTTGCCCATTCTGGAGCAAATTTACGCGTTGTCCCCGGAAGTACGTTGCCATCAAATTGATTTGCATTCACCTCTTTGACCTTCCATCCAAGAATTGCACGAATGACAACACTTCCTGTTGGCTTCACGCGGTCACCTCCTTGGTTTGAAAATCGATACTGAAATCCAACAGGAAGTTTCTTGTAGAAATGATCATTGTTGTGGAGTTGAAAATCAACGAGCCCTCCCGCTTCTGCAACATCTCCGTTGACCGAGAGCAAAATGAGCATACCCGTCTTTGAACCTACTGAAACTTGCCCGGCCTGTGCCCCTGGGGAAGTCCCCCAAAAGAGTGCTGCAAAATGTCCACCCGGCTCTGCGTTAGCTGGGATGTTTATTTTGAATGGAATGACTTTTTGTTGTCCTGGCGCCAAATTGATTGACGCGGTATCAGTTGTAATCCATGTCCCGAGACCCTCCTTTGGGTCGACGAATGTTGGACTCCCTGTATCTCCTTGTGCTTCAAAGTTTGAAAATGAGGCATAGTAGGTTTGTGCCACATTGGTTTCATTGACCAGTGTCATAGTCTCAGATAGTGTCTGTCCTGGATCACCCGCTATTTCATAGCGTATCGGAGTGATAGTGAGGGCAGATGCGACTGACGGCACACTCCATAGCATGAGTGCTCCGAGACCAAACACGAGTAATGATTTCCTAAACATGAGAATGAGGTGCTAAAAGTTTCCTGTCACAATATACGTGAGGTTTGTCGAGTACGCACCTGCTGCTTGCGCTGCGGTGATGTTGGCAAGGTAGTGCGCATCGACCGAATC
This sequence comes from Minisyncoccota bacterium, assembly GCA_018060905.1. Classification (GTDB taxonomy): domain Bacteria; phylum Patescibacteriota; class Minisyncoccia; order Phycocordibacterales; family UBA9973; genus UBA4124. The sequence continues at coordinate 3,718 of JAGOVD010000008.1, read as the reverse complement.
AGAAGCAACTGGTCCTGTAGCTGAAGCGACGGTACTCGTCGTACTTGCGACAAACTTCCAGTCTGCAGTTCCACTATTATCATATCCGGGCTCTGCGATACCAGTACCGGTCACTGCAACAGAAAGTCCGAACTGCGATGTTCCTGGAGTACCATTTGCATCGTCAGTGATTCCTGCAGTGAGTGCAGTGATGGTGTTGCCGCCATTGGTAAGTGTTGCACCGTTGTACGTGAGTGTGTAGCCAGTTGTTGCATTGGTACCAATGGTCATCGTATGTGCAGCGGTATCAGAACTAAGTCCGGCTGCGTCGGCAGTTGCATATCTCTCTGCTCCAGAAGAAAGTGTGCCAAAGCCGATAGCGGCGTCACTATTTGAGAAGGTAAGTGTGGGAGCAACAGTTGCAGTGATAGCGACGACTGAATTGTCTTCGACAACAACGGCACCACTTGCAGTATCACCATTTGATTCAGTGATTGAGAAGAGTGAAGAACTGACATCAGCAGATTTGTTAGTCATAGTTCCTGTACCTGATGCAGTCGTACCATTAATGACAAAAGTGACGTTAGCATTTGCACCTGAAGCGGTCCAACTCGCACACGTCGTGATCGTAAAGGTGTTGTTTGTCGCATCGACAGCAACGGTATAGTTATTAACTCCTGCAGAACATGACGGAGCTGCACCCACTGCGACGGGTGCCTGGCTCGATCGAGTACCGTCACTGAGAGCAAAATCAGCTGTCTGCCAACTGCCCGCTGCGTTTAGTGTAAAATCAGCGTTTACATAATCAATTATAAATGTTTCTGCTGTAGCAATCGTATCACCGCCAACCAATGTCCAGTTAAGTGTGTGTGTTGCAGTCGCAGAGGTCGCCTGTGTTGACATCGTGTCTTTGACTCCGGTGAACTGCGCAGCGGTCGCCGTCAGAGGGTATGCGCCGAGTGTGCCAAAAAGTATGGCGAAAATTGAGAGTGCGCCGAAAATTTTTCTAATCATGATATATCTCTATAAAAGCGTCTAAATAATAAATTAGTAATTGCTCCGTACTTACCAGTACTTGTCAGTAGTATACCAAGTCCATTATCTATAATCAACGAAAATCTATAATTATCCCCAGATTAAAAGTTTGCAGTGAGGATGTAGGTGAGATTGGTCGCATAATTACCCGCATTTTTTGAAGGAGCAATATTTGCGAGGTAGCGAACGGCGACTGTATCAGCACTTGCGGGTGCCGAAGCACTTGCCAATGACTGCGGACTACCAGCAACAAACGTATAGTCGTTTGATCCTGTTGAATACCCTGATGCCACTGTCCCTGTACCAGTCACTGTTGCTCCTAGGGCAAACTGGTTGGACCCCGCAGTACCATCGGCATCACCGGTAATCGTTGCGGCATCTATTGTTGCGGCACCATTGGTCAGAAGTGCCCCGGTATAACTGAGTGTATAGCCAGTCGTCGCATTGGTACTCACTGTCATTGTATGTGCTGTCGTTGTCACCCCTTCACCATCAGTTGCTCCATCTGCCCATCGTGCCGCACTTGCAGTGAGCGTACCAAACCCAATCGTTGCATCATCATTGGTAAATGTAAGAGTCGGTTGGATAGTGATGCATTCCTCGCCTGAGGTTGCAATGACCGCACTGAACGCATCGAGCGTCTCGAGCACAAAACAATAATCACCCAAAGCAAGTCCGGTGTATGAATAATCAGTCACGTTTCCTACTACAGTATAGGTGTACGGGCCACCACTTACGCTCGATTTTCCGACACGATAGCCCGATACGTTCCACCCGAGCGCCCCTGTTGACGCACCCCAGGTGAGGTCAGCATCAGACCCATTGGCAACAGCACTAAAGACACCTTGCGTGATTGATGGATACCAGAGGAATCCATACCGCCCCTCAAAACTTGCCGAAGTTGCTCTGCCGATTGCGGTCAAATCCCCCGAAAGATACGAAGCAAAACTTGCTGATGTGCCATACCCACCACCAGTACCGACGAGCGGATCTCGAATAATAAAACTCGTACTCGTCAGATCAGTACCGTATGCAACAGGCACAATCAAAAACACTCCGAGTATGAAGATTCCAAAAAGTTGTTGTAAGAAATGTTTCTGTATCTTCATGGGTACGTATCACCACCCGTATGAGGGGTTAGTTTTTTGTATCAGCTTTTGGTGCGGGGGTCGTTGTAGTAGGAGTGGTAGGTTTTGGCGCATCAATGTTGAGTGGCGCAATCATGATAACCTTGTCGAGTATAGGATCGTAGAGAATTGCCTTTTTAGCATTACTGTAGATGAGCACCTTGTCACCTTGTTTTGCCCCTACAAAGAATGCTTCATCTTTTAATGCCGCAGGATCAGAAACAGTAGCAATTGTTGGTGTTTCATCCTCTGGAACTACAACGAGTCTCTCTACTTTTTGAACAAGTGATTTTATCTCAGATTGAGAGACAGCGTTCGGATCAGTTACACTTTTTTTATAGAAATAAACAGATGTTGCCGCCAATACAATAACAAGGACTACCATAATAAGTGCAAAGTATCTTCGAAAAAATCCTCGCCGCTTTGGTTTTTCGACTACTTTATTAATCGAAGCAGTATAGTCTTGTTCGAGTGTATTTTGAGTTGATGTTTTTGGCATACGTATGTGTAATTACTTTTTATAGTGTTTTTATTTTAGCATACAATACTAGGAGATGGTACACCAAAACTCAAATATGGGTACCGATTTCTCTGTACTAGTTTTGTTTTTAAGCAAATAGCATTGAGAGATACTTTTTCAAAGTATCTAAATCGACAGATTCCACAAAGGCAAACATTGTTTTTCTTGGAAACAAAAATCCTATATCTCCTCCACCGCCTCCTCCTCCACCGCCTCCTTCTGTAGGGCAACTACTATTGAATACTATTGAAGGAACAGTAGTATAGTTTGAACCTCCAGCGTCTACGGTCACGCTTGAGACCGCCCCGTCAGTTAGAACCGCAGTGCCGAGTGCACCCGAGCCGCCTCCTCCACAAAACAATACTGATGGTACTGAAGTATAGCCGCTGCCGCCAGCATTGATAGTGACACTTTGCACGACATTAGCAGAAACTACGGCTGTAGCAATTGCTGTAGTAGCTCCACCGCCACCCTCACCTCCTCCTCCACCGCCACCTTGATCTTCATCTGGTGTATCAGAAACTTCGACACCTCCTCCACCGCCGCCACCACTGATAGTAATAAAGGACCAACACACGCCGTTATTGCCATAGTTATATATAGTACTACTCGCTCCTACAGTGTTGCCACCACTACAACCAGAGTCTTTTACTTTAAGATATGAGATAGAAGCAGAACCAGAAAGTGTCATTAGCCATTGTGAGTCAGGGGTGTCAGAGTTTATTGATATAGGATTCGCCTCGCTTCCAGTTATGGTTAACGTGTTTGCAAACGTGTATGTATTTCCGGCTTTAAACTGAAGCGTTGATCCTGCTGTAATATTGGTCAAATTATAAAAAGTTGTATCGGAGCTACCCAAGAATTCAAAGACCCCTGTGGAATTAGTAGGCACGACAGTTACAGTACCGTTGCTGTGTGTGTAGGTACCACTATTACTAAAATCTCCATTGATAGTTAAACTTGTCGGTGCTACAAAAGTACCATTTGAAATAGTGAGGTCTCCACCAATCGTAGTTACCCCCGTTATAGTGAGTGTCCCCGCACCAGTTTTGGTAAG
>JAGOVD010000028.1 GCA_018060905.1 Minisyncoccota bacterium | reverse complement strand
GCAAAAATGTTGCTTGAGTTTGAGCGCTGCACCCACTGACTTGAAGCTATGTGAAAGCTCAGGGAGACCTTTGATGTTGAAATAGTTTGTCTCACTTCCAAGCGCAAGGATAAGATAGTCATAGGCCACCTCGGCAGTCATGCCGGCACTATCGGTAGTCGTAATAACCTGACGATTCTGATCGACACCGGTATAGTGCGCCTCAATAATCTGTATGCTGGTACCGGGGAAAATAACGTGAATCGGAACCGAAACTTCAATAGGAAGTGCGCCGGTCACAAGCTTGTAGAGCGCGGGGTAGTACTCAAACATGCGCTTCTTGGTAACGAGGATAATTTCAACTGGAGCACTGCAGGCTCTGAGCGATTTGATAATCTCAATCCCCGCAAACCCACTACCGACAACGACGACTTTGGGGATATTTTTGGCTGATTTCATCCCCCCAGTATAGCCTGTCTCCCCTTCTGGCGCACGCAGAGAGGGCACGGATTGCCCTGTTCGTGTATACTTGTAAGATGGAACTGCCCGAGTCGTCACAAGAGAAGATTGATCCAGAACAAAAAGATCTCGACAAGGAAGCGTTATTCCTCAGGATGGTCAAGGACTACGAAGACGCTATCTTCCGATTTCTATACTTCCGAGTTGGGACGCGTGCTACCGCTATAGATATCACACAAGATACCTTTACCAAGACGTGGCTCTACCTCGCCTCAGGTAAAGATATCGAATACCCTGAAGCTTTTCTGTACCGATCGGCAAAAAACGCATTGGTCGATTACTACAAAAAAAGCAAAAGTAGCTCTCTCGATACTCTCCTAGAGTCTGGGTACGATCCCGCATCATCAAAAGATACAGATGCCGTTCTCCGCAATGACGATATCCAGAGTATCCGCGACATCCTCGAAGATCTCGACGAAGAAAGTAGGCAGATCATTTTTCTCCGATATACCGAAGAAAAACCGATTGAGGAAATAGCCAACCTCTACAGCAAGAGCATCAATGCTATGACTGTACAGATACATCGGATCATCAAAAAACTACGTGAAAAACACCATGAATTACAATCTTGAACAATTGAAACAGCTCAAATCCCTCACCCTAACCGAGGAAGAAAAGGGGCATATTCGATCGCACGCAGCCTACCTCATCATGAACACCCCTCAATCATCTCGAGGTGTTCGCTCGCTCTTCCAACGGGGCATGTACCATGGGTTGCGTATCGCACTCTCAAGCTTTGTTTTCTTTGTATTTATCGGTGGTTCTGTATCAGCAGTTGCAGACAAGGCGCTTCCGGGAGATCCACTCTACTCAGTGAAGATTGCTTTTAATGAAAAAATCAAGGGTATGTTCCAAACTACCCCCGAAGAAAAAGTAGCCTATGGCGCAAAACGTGTTGAGAACCGCGTCAATGAAATCAAAACACTTGCCGCATCAAAAACTCTCACAAAGGCAAAACAAGAAACAGTACAAAAAGCACTCGACAGCCATATCGAAGAACTCTCGACTGATTTGAATACACTCAGTGATGTTGCGCCGACTGCTGCATTGACTGCAACAACAACGCTCGAGGAGAGCCTCAAAGCAAGTAAACTCCTCATTGAAAACAACACTACTCTCGAAGAACTCAGCAAAGAAGGCGCCCTCATGGCAGTTGATGGCACTATTCAAAAAGTCTCAGACCAAGAAGTAAAGATTATCTCCAAAGAAATTGATGCTATAACAATCGACGTTACCACTGCCACAACAACACTCTCAACGTCTACTCTCCCTGCGAATACTCCTGTTGGGCCATAAAACGCTCAAGGAGTATCGACAAGCCGATAACGAAAAGCGCGACCGCACCAAAGATCAAAGTCTTGGTGCGGTTTCGCATGGGAGACGCGTTGTCAGTATCGAGCGTCGCTTCTGCGAACAGCTCCTCTCCTTCTATACCAGTATCAACAAAGGGTATCGACTCGCGCTCGGTATATATAGTCGAGGGTTGGAGTGCTTTTTGTACGGTAGTCACTGTACCGCTTCGCGCAACCACACTGCCTGATGGATCAGCGACTGCAAGTGTTGTCGCATACGGAATACCTAGTGCGATAAACGGAATGACCGCTGTCGACTTCTCGGCCACAACTGTCATGTCAGGAATCACAGCGGTGTGACTTGAAGCAAGCACTCTCCACCCAGAGAGATCGAGAGGAGTGGTCGAGGTATTTTTGATTTCCAATGCTTTGCCATCAACGATTTCAATAGCAATGGTAGGTGAAGCCACCCGTACCTTTTTGAAATCTTTGAGTGTCGGGTGTCTGTTGTTTGGATCACGGTATGAAAAAGAAATCGTATATGTTCCAGGATATTGATAGGTGTGTGTGATCGGAGCTACCCTCGTTTGCGTGATCACGGTACCGTCTCCCATGTTCCAGTAGAGAGTGCCCTCATCGATACGATACCCGTACTCAAGGATCGGTTGTGCGCTGAATTCATAGGGTACACCTCGATATACCGTCTGTGGCAACGTAAACTCTATCTGTGGCTTATTGGGGGACACTGCAGGGATAGGTTCTGCTTCTAAAGCATCCTCTGGGTCTTCTTCCTCATCGCCTCCTCCACTAGAACTAGAGGCTGCTGCTTTTGGGGTTGCTGGAGCAGTGACCCATTTGGAGCCATTCCACTGCATCGTCCGTTTTGTCGTCGCATCCCCTGCCGGCCATCCACCGCTATAGCTCAGTGACGCAATCGTAGTCCCCGCCGCATCGGTGAGTACGAGGTCTTCGCCAGTATTGGCAAGACCTCCTCCGCCAAATGCACCCGCTTCATCATCCACATCAGGTACTGCATCAGGTGCACTCGCAGTGGTTCGCTCGAGCAAGAGATACTCGCCTGCAGGAATACTCTTGGTGAAAGTAAATACGAGTACCTCACCGTCACCCTCGTGCAGTTTCCATCCCGCGAGATTGACTACATTTTCACCATCATTATAAAGTTCAAGCCATTCAGAGTACTGGCTCTGCGCAGTACCCATCCATGCAATTTCTGTAATATGTACTTCTGCCCACGCAACGGCTGGTAAGAAAAATATCGATGAGAAAATGATGGCGAGATAATTCATACTTATTCCAATACTTTTTGAAGGTCATCACTCGAGATCTCTCCGAGAGATGGCTGTGGCGGTATCGCCACTTTCTCTGGGGGGGTGTCTTGGATGAGTGGCTCTTTGTGTACAGGAGTGTGCGGAGTCGAGGCAGGAGTAGCCATAGCTTTTTGCAGTGCCAGTTTGAGAATATCGCGATTCTTTTCACTCGGACCCCGTTCGGCATGTTTGACAGGCATAACTGACTCACGCAGTGGTCGCTCCCCCACAAAAGGAGCTTCAGATGATGCTTTTTTTTCAACAACGGGGATTTCCTTTTTTGGAGATCCGTCGAGCGCATCGAGGAGGTTCTTGAGTGCAGGAGAAGTAACGATGGGAGCTTCGACAACCGGAGGAGTGTATGGCTTTTCTTTGGCGACAACAGGTGGGGGTGGTACAGGAGGTTGGGATATGTCTTTTGGAGCGTCTGTGGCGATTTCTTTCAGCATTGCTTTTGCAAATGGCTTGTGTGCAGGTGCAGTGTCTTTTGGTTTAAAGGTGCGCGGAATGAAGGCTTGTGCTTGTTGTTCAGACCGTGCTGGTGAAGGAGTAGATACGGGAGGACGTGGTGCAGGAGCACTCTGGTACGGACGAGAGTCATCCACCCATTTTTTCTTGGGTTTCTCTTCGGGCGCCTCAGCGGGACCAAACCAGTCTAGGATATTTTGCTCCACGACTTCCTTAGGGTTCGCATAGAGCGCGCGCGACGCTTCGATCGCCTGGTTGCGGAACGTGATTGCCGGGCGAACAAGTGGAGGCAGTGTCCGTGCCGAAAACGGCTGTGAACCAATGTCGTTGATCATGAGCGTGAGATAGATCTCCGCCATGCCGAGATTGATGATGTCGCTTTGGGTGAACTGCGGAGTAAATACTTTTTCGAGAAGCTCCGCATCAAGTGGTCCTACACGAAATGACACGGTCGTACCGACGTTACCAAAAACCGCATCGCGAACTTTTTCTTCCATCTGCGCGACATATTGGTGCGCGATGATAAGTGCGAGTTTGTATTTGCGCGCCTCTGCCAAGATGTCAGCAAATGTTTCGTTGGCAAATGACTGGAACTCGTCGACGTAGAAATAAAAGTTGGAAAGCCCTCCCATTTGGTTGTGAGAAAGTTCTGCACGACTCATCGCGGCAAGGTAGATCTTGGTGATGATCATCGAACCCAAGAGAGAGGTGTTCGTATCTCCGATGCGTCCTTTTGAGAGGTTGATGATCAATATCTTTTGTTCATCCATGACCTTGCGAATGTCAAAGGTTGATTTGGACTGACCAATAATGTTGCGCACGAGTGGGTTGGCGGTGAATTGCCCAATCTTGTTCTGGATTGCCGGGACTGCCTCTGCAGCCATACGTTCCGTATAGTTGGCAAACTCTTCTGTCCAAAATGCCTTGACCGCTGCATCAGTGATGTTGTCGACAACCTTTTTGCGAAATGCCTTTTCAGAAAGCATGCGGTTGACCCCAAGGAGCGTCGCACCGGGATATTCGAGAAGTGCCAAAAGTGTGTTGGTGAGGATGTACTCCATACGCGCGCTCCATGCATCCACCCAAATCTTCTTGAACGTACTCATGAGTCCAGACACGACGAGGTGGCGACGGTCAGGACCGACGTCTTCGAGCACGTTGAATGATATCGGATTGTCCGTATCAAACGGGGCAAAGTACACGACGTCTTTGACGCGGTGCTCAGGGATATACTCAAGCATTTTCTCTGCGAATGATCCGTGTGGATCAAGGACGGCAACACCTTCACCATGGGCGATATCTTGAATCGCCATGTTTTCAAGCAGTGTGGATTTACCGACACCAGATTTACCGATCACATACATGTGACGTGTGCGGTCGCGACTTTTGATACCAAACTTGATGCGCTGGTTACGAGCATCGGTCTCAGCAAAGTATGTGATGTGGTCAGGATCGTATGGAACGGTCATAGGTATCTGTAGTATAGCAAATAAGTAATAAAAAAAGCCGCTACAATAGTAGCGGCTTTGTTTTTTGAGTTTCAGCTTAAGAATTTTTTTGCTTATACTTCCATGATCGTTTCTTTTTACGTGCCGTACCGTGCTTTTCTTTACTTTGCTTTAAGCGCATTTTATTATATTTTCT
>JAGOVD010000007.1 GCA_018060905.1 Minisyncoccota bacterium | reverse complement strand
CAGGTGTTGGCCTTGGCCCAGTATTCATGAAGTTCAAATAGTGCTTCGGACGGGGTCATGTTTTGAGTATACTCCGTTTTTTGGCTTGTCGCGCCATAGCTTTTGCAAAAAAGCGACGGCGGGGTATAGTACATATATGTCTATCAAATCATTTTTCATCAAAAAAACCCTTCAAATGAAGGGTGTTCCCAAGGAGCAAGCGGAAACAATCGCCAAGCAATTTGCCGAAAACCCTGAGCTCGCCAAAAGCTTGAAAGCGCTCGAAGACAACAAAGAAGTCAAAGCACTCTTTGAGACGATTCAAAAAGAAATCGAAGAAAAGAAAAAGGGGGGAATGGCCGAAATGTACGCTGCTGTCTCAGTGATGGAAAAGCACAAATCAGAAATCGCCAAATACCGCGACGAGCTTGCCCCACTCATGCAGTTGATGGGGAAGTAACATAGCGATGTGGTCCTCATCAAAAGGTTCATGGATACGAAAAGTTTTGCTCGGGATAGGGATCCTGGTTATTTTGGTTGTGATAGTCCAAGCACTACAGCGGGTACCACTTACTGGGGATTGGCAAGAACAACTCACGACGATAGCGACGGCACAATTTGATGGTGACATGGTCACCGTGAAAAATGTGCGCAACTTCCGCTATGACCCCACAGAGGCTGATATGAAGCCTGCTTACTATGACAAGACGTATGACCTCACCCAGATAGCAAAAGTATGGTACGTCACCGAGCCTTTTAATGAAAACAAGATTGCCGCACATACGTTTGTATCATTTGAATTCACCAATGGAGATTTCTTGTCGATCAGTATTGAGGCCCGCAAGACCAAAGACCAGCACTACAGTATCTGGAAGGGTATGCTCCGCACCTATCCGCTCGTGTACATTGCTGCAGATGAGCGTGATGTGATACTGCTTCGTGCAAATGTGCGCAAAGACAAGGTCTATGTGTATCCGATCAAACTCGAGAAACCAGAAAATGCCCGGATACTCCTCACTGATATGCTCACTCGCATGAACGAACTCGTGACCACAGAACCTGCATGGTACAACACACTCTTTGCAAACTGTACGTCCGTGATCGCCACTCATGTCAACGCTATCACTCCCGGGCGTATCTCACCATTTTCATGGCAGTTGTGGCTCACTGCCTCTGCTGACGAATTGGCACTCAAACACGGACTCCTCGATACTGATCTCCCTATCGAAGAAGCTCGGGCCAAGTACTACGTCACTGACATTTCGCAACGCATCGGAGATGTTGCAACTTATTCAAGAGATATTAGGCAATAATTGAAGTACACCTCGATATGCTGATGATAAGCTACTACCGTTTCGGTTTGAGGTAAATCTCCTAACTCAGAACATATGCAAATAAAAAATACCCCACCTTTTAATAGTAGGGTATTGATTCAATTGGGTGAAATTATTTATCAAGAACAATAAACCAGCAATAAGGTGATTTATTTAACTCATACTCATACACAATATAACCACCGTAATTAATCATAAATCGATAATGCCTCGCCCAGTCTTTCTGAGGATTGGGTTCTTGCAGGGCAATGATTGGTGCGTGTGGCTTAATTTTTTTGTAATACTGCGCATGTAGTCCAAATAAATAGGGTAGAGGTGCATTCACATATCCACGTTGGGTTATCTCCACATTTATTTGTTGGAGAGAACCCTTATCGCATCGAATAAGTTTAACCACTCTCTCTTCGGTACATTCTGGGAGGATGAGATTTTTTAAGATCTCTCTATCTCCAAGAGAAAACATATTCTCGATCTTTTCTATATCTATTTCTGGTTTTACAAGAAACTGAAATCCTTCCAGTTTACGATTAAAAAGAGTATTACCCATTCTTTTTGCAAGACGATCGATACTTTCATTGGTAAAGTATTTACAGTCCTCATTCAAATCATATCCTTTGGAAGCAAGATTTTTAGTGAGCTGATCAATAAAGTCCTCAATTGAAGTAATTATTGAATTGTTTTGGTTCATGTTTTAATTTTTTATTACATTACAACTCAAACTTGACTTTGTCAAACGGAATGGGTAGAGTAGGGGAAATTGTTTATTTATGAAAAAAATAGTAATACCCGATAAAACCTTCAACCTTTATAAAGAAGGACTAAGGACGTTTGTTCATATACCTCGCGATGAAACTTCTCAGGAGCTTAAGCTAAGTTTGAAGTTTGGTGACAAGGTAAACTTGATAAATAAAGTTACAAATGAAGAAATTGAACAAACCTTTTGGCATGCGTTTAGTTTCAAAGAATGTGATCGTTTTTTGATTCTGGTATTTCGTTGGGAAGCGAAAGATTCTTTGTTTTATGAAAGAAGAAGGAGGGCCCGTTCTCTTTTAGGTTCAAATAAAATATCTACTACAGAATATCTTCCTTGGTTATCGGACGACCAAATGTATTCACGAAATATGCTTGGGTCTTATTCAGCTTTATTTTTTGTTAACTTACGTGTTGGATTGCCGGGCTCCACTTTTTGTTTTGTTGATAAAAATGAGCAAAAGTCTGAGTATTATGTTGTTTTAAATACTTTGGGATTAAAAACACAAAAAGGAAGTATTTTTGAAGTTTACAGTCTTTTTCCTCTAAACTTATTGCACATTTAATCAAGCCAACCTGTAATTTAAGTCACCCTCAAAAGGTGGCTTTTTTCTTTTCTTCATATTTCTGCTAGTATGAAGGCCTATGAGTTTATCTATAGGCATCGTAGGGCTTCCAAACGTCGGCAAATCGACGCTCTTTAATGCACTCACCAAAAAGTCGGTACCGGCAGAGAACTACCCGTTTTGTACGATTGATCCGTCAGTCGGTATTGTGCCAGTGCCAGACGACCGCCTCTACAAGCTCGCCGAGTTTTCCAAGACGTCCAAGACGATCCCGGCCGCTATCGAGTTTGTCGACATTGCAGGACTTGTCGCAGGGGCTTCCAAAGGGGAAGGCTTGGGCAACAAATTTCTCACCAACATTCGTGAAGTCGATGCGATCGCACATGTCGTGCGTGTCTTCCAAGACCCATCGGTGATTCACGTCGCCAACGCGATCGACCCACTCAACGACATCGGTGTCATCAACCTCGAGCTCATCCTCTCTGACATGGAGATTGTGTCCAAGCGCATCGCAACACTCGCCAAGCTCGTCGCAAAAGGCGACAAGGAAGCCATCATTGAAGACGCCATCGTCCAGAAAATAAACACGGCTCTTGAAGCGGGTCAGCTTGCAAGCACAGTCGGAATCACCGATGCAGAGAAATTTGTGATCAAATCTCTGAACCTCCTCACGCTCAAACCAATGCTCTATGTGCTCAACACGTCTGAAGCAAATGAAAACGTCGAGTTTGCAGTACCTGGTCCGTTTGTGAAGATCGACAGCGTGTTTGAAAAAGGTTTCGACGACCTCATCACTGCAAGCTACAACCTGCTCGGACTCGAAGTTTTTTTCACGACTGGTGAAGTCGAGACGAGAGCATGGACGATCGCGAAGGGGAGTACGGCACCGATTGCGGGGACTGCAATACACACGGACTTCAAAGACAAGTTCATCCGCGCCGAAGTTGTGTACTGGAGTGATCTCCTCGACGCTGGGTCATATGCCAACGCGCGCGCCAAAGGACTCGTCCGTATCGAAGGCAAGGAATACGTCGTGAAGGATGGGGATGTTATAGAGTTTAGAATTTAAAAAATCCGACTTGTTATAGTCGGATTTGTTTTTTGTTTCAATAGTGTTAGCCAAGATATGCTTTCAGATCTCTACTATAGCGGGCTTTCTGCAAGCGCTTGATTGCTCTCTCCTTTATCTGGCGGATACGCTCTTTGGTCAAATCATATTTCTGTCCAATTTGCTCAATGGTAACACCATTTTCGCCATCCAGGCCGAAATACGCACTGACAACTTCACTTTCACGCGGATCTAGATTTTTTAACGCTCTTTTAATTTCGATCTTAAGAGAGTGTTCCATAACACCAGCATCAGCACTAAGGGAGTTCGGATTTTTGACCGTATCGATCAAATCTATCTCCTCCCCATCGTGGATTGGTGCATCAAGGGAAGTATGAAGGGCGTTGCTTTGGAAGATGTCGTCGATCTCCCTTTCGCTCATCTCCAGTAATTCGGCTAATTCTTCAGTAGATGGTTCACGCTCATGTTCCTGCTCAAAAGCCATGTAAGCTTTGTTAGCCTTGTTGTACGTGCCAATTTTGTTTTGTGGCAGGCGGACTAATCTACCCTGCTCTGCCAACGCCTGTAGTATAGATTGGCGAATCCACCACACCGCGTAAGAAATGAATTTGAAACCTTTTGTTTCGTCGAAGCGCCCTGCTGCTTTGACCAACCCCAGATTTCCCTCGTTAATTAAATCCCCCAAAGAGAGACCTTGGTGTTGGTACTGTTTAGCCACAGATACCACAAAACGAAGGTTGGCCTTAGTAAGCTTGTCCAGTGCCCTCTGATCACCTGTTCGGATCTTTTGAGCAAGAATGGTTTCCTCTTCAGGTGTGATCATATCAATCTTGGAAATCTCGCTCAGATACTTCTCTGTAGATTGTGAATCACGGTTAGTGATCTGGATGCCGATTTTGAGCTGCCGCATATAGTATGAATTTTAATGAAAAAATATTTTTATTACTTTAATACATATATATGATACTGTCAATTTGTATACTACAAAGGCGCAATAACCGATATTTGTCGAGAGAAGTACTATTGCCCCCAATAAAGCTCTAGTGGGGAGGTTTGACAATTAGTACAAAAGGTGCTATAATTTACCCGAACATTAAAAATCAATAATCATGAGAAATAGTATCTTAGCTCTGTTACTTATCACATTTTTTGCGTTGGCAATTCTAACTAATTGGTTTACAGAAATTAATGGACCTGTTAGTGACAGCGCAACCTGGTTTATTTGGACAGTATTTATTGTCACAATCATTTCAATTGCAGCGATTCCCTGGTTAAAAAGGAAAGAGATCAGACATTGGATACATCAAATGCTGAAAGAAATTTAGCCGTTGCTTACCACGCACCTAAGCCCCCGACATATATCGGGGACTTTTTTATTTCTTCAATGTCTCGATTTCCTTTTGAAGTTGGGCAAGGGTGGCTTGAATCGCAGTGAGTGTCTGTTGTTCTTTTTGTTCAGTTTTTATATCGATCTCACTATCTTCTTCAATCTCCTCGATATCTTCTTGGATTTCATCGACGTCTTCTTGAATCTCATCCACATCCTTTTGGATCTCATCAACGTCTTTTTCGATTTCTTCCACGTCTTCCTGAATTTCCTCGACATCCTCCTGAATGATCTCGATGTCTTGCGTGTTCTTGTTCACCGACATTTGTATAAAAATAGAGAGGTAGATAGCCTCGAGGGAGACGACAGTGGTGAGTACGAGTAATACACGGTCAAACGGCACACCAAAGATTGGCACAATGAATGCAGTGATGAACAGTACGGTGTGCGTGATAAGGGAAGCGGTAGACCCGATCCATCGTGTCGCAATATCAGCCCCTTTTTCCAATTTGATTTTGTTGCGCTCAAGAGAATCTTTCATCTGTATTTTGTACCACAATTGGAAGCGTATGAGCAAATTTGTATAAAAAAATCCTTGTTTTTAAATTCAAGGATTTTAGGTTGTACTTTTTACGATTACGCAGCATTACTCTTGCAACGATCAAGGTGGGCTGTAAACCACGGGCATTGAACGCCTACACAGTTGCCATTGCGACAATTAGTATAGTGTTGTGAGTGAAATGTTTTCTCGTTCAAGCCGGCGAATACTAGTGCGGCAACAGTTTCAAAAGGAATCTTTGTTGGTTTTACTTCTGGGGCACTGGGACCACCATTAAGAATCCTTTTCGCCTGTTTGTCATAATACCAAACTTCGGATCCAGGAGTATTTCCTTCTCTTGAAAGTGCCATTGCATCCATTTTGTGTTGGAATTTGTTCAACGTCATCTCTTTTGCTCGAAGCAATTTTATTACTTCATCAAAACAAATTCTCGATCTGTTTTGCGATGTAATGTAGAGATGTCCGGTTGAATTTGTTTGCACAACAACATCTGCTCCTTGTGAGCGAGCATATGCAGCTACCCCGGCGTCATCACTATCGATGGTTACAACGTTGATTCGCCTGCCATTGTGATATACCTCATGGGTATCGGCACCCTCATCGTATTCTTTTTTTGACTCAGTAAAGAATTTGATTTGGTCATCTAAATAAAGACGTACTGATTGCAGTGCCCACTCCATAAAGCTTTCGGGGTCGTTTTCAAACCATGTTTTGTTTGCCAGCCGTATGAGGCTTTCAATTGAAAACGGGTTTGTTCCACCCTTGGTGTCAACATTTGTTGTATATTTCAACAAACTCTGAAGCCACGGTTCGTCGTGGATCCGTAATGCTTTTGCAACGAGTGTCGATGCACATTCATTTTCTTTTCGCTCAACATGGAGAGTTGCATGTTCATCAAACCTGCCTCCGCCAACACCAATAAGGATGTTTCCTTCATCTTGCCATGCTTGCCAAGGACGACCGTCCTTTGTTTTTTGACTTGCATCCCAGAATTGAAATACTGCAGTGCTTACTCCAGGAAAAACTTTTTCTCCGTAGAGTTGTAGTAAAAGAATGGCGACAATCTCATCAAGGTGAGGACGCTTGTGGGTAATAATCGTATGTATTTTTTTCATAACAAAGAGCGGGGTTTTGGTGAGTTAATGATTTTTTGTAATTATAGCACTTTTCAGGATAAAGTCAATATATCGGGAATTGCGTAAAAGGGGATGGTGTGATACAGTTTTCCCACTATGGCACAAGATAATCTCGTAAAATTGACGAACAAGGAAACCGGTGAGACCTACTGGAGTAGCAAAAACCGCAAGAAGCTTGCTGGGATCAAGCTCGAATTCAAGAAATACTCAAAGAAGCTCCGCAAGGTCATTACGTTCAAGGAATCGAAGAAATAAAACAAATAGCCCAATCGGGGCTATTTTGCTATAGTGGTGGAGTTCTGGGCGATTAGTTTAGTGGTAGAACGAAGGTCTCCAAAACCTTTGGTAGGGGTTCGATTCCCTTATCGCCCGCCATTATTTCGCGTATTTTTTAAACCACGTGCGTTGACGCTTGGCGTAGTGCCAGATGGCGGACTCGAGCTGGGTGAGCATCTCAGTCTTTGAAAGCTTGCCTTGTAAAAAGAGCGCAAGATATCGATACTCAAGTCCGAGGGATTCGAGGCGCTTCCACGACACACCCTCAGCGTGCAGTCGCTCTACCTCTGCAACCATTCCGGTCTTCATGCGTTTGAGAAGGCGAATGTGAATGCGCTCTTTTAGTATGTCATCGGGGAAGTCGAGGTAGTGCCACTGTACGTCGTATTTTTTTATACGAGTTGTTTTGGGCACACTGCCGAGCGCAGTCGCTATCTCGATTGCGCGGATGAGGCGTACTTTATTTTTTGTATCGATAGTTTCAAATCGATCTGCGTCGAGGGACTCCAATTTCTTGGCAAGTTCTTCTACGGAAAGTTTCTCCAATTGTTTCCGAAGTGTTTTGTCCGGTTTCACCTGTGGTAATGATTGGTCGTACACGAGGGCATCGATGTAAAAGCCGGTACCACCGCAGATGATCGGCACCTTGCCTCGTTTCAAGATATCCCCGATAGCTTTGTCCGCAAGCTTTTGATACCGCGCGACAGAAAATACGCGCTTCGGATTTGCGACATCGAGCAGGTGATGGGGGACACCTTTGTAGAAGTAAGTAGTTTTCAGTAAGTGATTAGTAGGAGGGCGCCGATCTCGGGGGACCTTGCCACTACCGATATCCAAGTCTTTGTACACTTGTCGAGAATCCGCAGAAATAATCTCACCCCTTCCGCCAGCTGGCGGATTCTTGGCGAGCACTACGGCGTAGTCAGATTTGCCCGTTGCGGTTGGACCGCATACGACGATGATTTTTTCCATAATAATTTGTGCCGCAGGAGAGACTTGAACTCTCACGGGATTACTCCCACGCGATTTTGAGTCGCGATTGTCTACCATTCCAACACTGCGGCTTTAGTTTTTTACGAGATCAATATCTTTTAGAAATTGATCAACATTTTTGGAGATCCTAATCGTGTATTTTGTTTTATAGCGAGTAGTCTCCACGATACCTACTGTCGGTTTGTACCCCAAGCTTTTTAGCATATTTAAGGTGTCTTTAGCAAGGGAATCAATACAAGAAACATAATTAACCATTTTATATTTTCTATCTAAATAAATAGAACCATCTGTTTGGAATAATCCTCTCAGGCATGCTTTTTTATAATCTCTATTTCTCTTTACCCATAGGGGGACTCGAACATCTTGACTATGTTTTGCCCCTACCTTCCATTCAAGTACTTTTGGCCAGTCATTTGAATAACAATAAATATCCAACGAATTAGACCCCTTTTTCTTTACGGTGCCGATTTTATTTTTTGGAGCAATAATACCAATTTTGTCTTTAATAGTCTCAATAAGATTTGGATACTTCAAATCGCAGGTTATACGCAGTCGCACTGCTCGACCATTGGGATTCGAGAGATTCCCGTCACCGAGAGCAACTCCGATTATATATGCGAGTGTATTCCGATCTTCTAAATACAACATAGTTATTAACTGGGTATATTCTAACATTTTAGTGTCCTATCGACAGGTTTCAAAAAGCCTATTCAGCAAGGGTAAAAAGAAGCAACTCAATATACTTGACAAATACAGATTTATATGGTAATATAAACACAAATCTACTTATATGATAAAGACATTAGTTATATTCTTAGTAAGCTCTATTTCCTTGATCTTTCAAGGGGATAGTTCTATTCTGGAAATCCAGATGAAGGAAAACGGAAACGCTTAAAAACATTCATTGATAACCACTTAAATTGTCACGATATGCACCGTTGTACGAATAAAAAGTAAGCAAGACTGCCAACCAAATCACATTTAGGGACGGCGACCCTTGAAAACGCACGGAACCCCCTATTTTAATAGGGGGTCTCTTTTTTTACCAAAAATTTTTCATGCTATTATATCTGCATGTCTGAACTCTATACCAACTCTATTTTCTTTATCGATGTCGACAAGATATTGCCCAACCCATTTCAACCTCGCCGAGAGTTCGAAGAAGGCCCGCTCAAAGACCTTGCTGAGTCAGTGCGCCAGTACGGTGTCCTCCAGCCACTCGTTGTGTCGCGTATTGAAAAAGAAACTGGCGACGGGGGATTGATCACGCAGTATGAGCTCATTGCTGGTGAGCGACGACTCCGCGCATCGAAGCTCGCCGGTCTCTCACAGGTCCCTGCCATCATCCGTGTCGGAGATGACAACATGATGAAGCTCGAGATCGCTATCATTGAAAACTTGCAACGTGAAGACTTGAACCCTATCGAACGCGCGCGTGCATTTCAGCGACTCGTTGAAGAATTTAAATTCACGCACACCCAAATCGGACAAAAGATGGGCAAGAGTCGTGAGTACGTCTCCAACTCAGTACGACTGCTGGCATTGCCCCAAGAGTTCCTCGACGCACTCTCCGCAGGCAAAATCAATGAAGGGCATACCCGACCGCTCATGATGCTCTCAACGCGTCCTGAGGAGCAGATGACACTCTTTAAAGAAATAGTCTTTCGCAAGATATCCGTCCGCGAAGCAGAGCGCATCGCTCGTCGTATCGCCGTCGACAAAGTCCGCAAAAAAGAATTGCTCCCGACGAACGAACTCCTCGAGCTTGAGCAGAAACTCCAAGAGACACTCGGTACTCGTGTCCACATCGAACCACGCGAAGTCGGGGGTAAGATCACGATTGATTACTTTTCTCCTGCAGATCTCGACACAATCATTGGTATTCTCGGCACCCATGAAGATGCGCACAAGGGACCACTCCAAACACTCAAGGAATTGTTTGTGAAAAAAGACGATGAAGCAAAAGAAACAACTACTGTTGCCTCATCAGAAGAAGTACAAGAAGCAAAGGAAGAAGTCGCTCTCCTCGATGATCGGGACAAACAAGAAACAGTACAAACCGAAGAAGATGTCGACGATTTGTACAACATTAAGAACTTTTCGTTGTAGTCATAGAAAGTCTTCACTTCCGCGCGTGCAATAAAATGCACATGATTTTTTGAAGGAAAAATCATCCGTCGCGCCAGTCGCGCTGTGCAAGGCATTTTATTGCACGCGCGCTCGCTCCGACTCTATGAAGCGAATCACTCCTTTTTAATGAGAAACTTTTCAATCAATCCGCCATGCTCTTCGATGTAGTGGCGGATTTTGCGACGAGCAAATGTCGTTTTTGCGTGGTCGAGCCATTTGCTCGTCGGCTTCGCATTTTTACTCGTGATGATCTCAACGATGTCTCCATTGCGAAGCTTGGCACCGAGCGGAGCCATCTTGCCATTGATGTGTGCTGAGCCACAGGTCTCTCCAATCGCAGAGTGAATCGCGTATGCAAAATCAATCGGGCTCGCGCCTTCGGGGAGATCGATGACGTCGCCCTTGGGGGAGAAGACAAAGATGCGGTCTTTGAAGAAATCCATGCGGAGCTGTTCGATGAAGCGACTTGGGTTTTCGACGACGGTATGGAGCTCTTTGAGCTCGTCGAGCCAGGCGAGCTTTTTGTTGGGGAGGGGGCCTTTACCAGCCGTTGTTTCTTTGTAGAGGAAATGCGACGCAATGCCGAGCTCTGCCTCGTGGTGCATTTGTTCGGTGCGGATTTGGATTTCGACAATGCCATCGTCTGTAATGACGGTGGTATGGAGAGATTGGTATCCGTTTGCTTTGGGGAGGGCAATGTAGTCTTTGATTCGTTTTGGAATTGGTTTCCAGAGCATGTGGACGAGGCCGAGGATTTGATAACAGTTGGCGACCGTATCAGTGATGACACGGAGTGCGACGATGTCGTAGACTTGCTCAGGGTTCATGTTGTATTTAACCAATTTACGATATGTACTGTAGCTGTGTTTGATACGTGATTCTATGGTGCAGTTTTTGAGATCAAATTCGCTGAGTGTTTTTTCGACAACTTTATGAACGGTGGCAATGACCTTTTGTGCCTCAGGCACGATACTGTCCATAATTTTCTTTGTTGCCTCGTATTCTTTGCGGTACGCAAAAGGGAAGGCGAGGTCTTCGAGTCTGCCTTTCAACTTTTCCATTCCCATACGTCCGGCAAGGGATGCGTGGACTTCAATTGTTTCAAGTGCGATACGTTTTTGCTTGTCTTCGCGGACGTGTTCAAGGGTTGAGACATTGTGGAGTCGGTCAGCGAGTTTGATGATGAGGACGCGCACGTCTTCCGCCATCGCAACAAAGAACTTGCGCATACTCTCAGCATGTCGTTCGCGACCGCCGTATTTGACCTTGCCGAGCTTGGTGACGCCTTTGACGAGGAAGAGGACTTGCGGACCGAACAGTGTTTCGATTTCTTCCTCTGTGGTCTCGGTGTCTTCGAGGACATCGTGTAGGAGTGCACCGACGATGGTCTCGGTATCCATACCAAAGGTTGCACAGTTTTGTGCAACGGCAAGCGCATGCGTCATGTAGGGCTCACCGCTATTGCGTGTCTGACCCTCGTGTTTTTGCTGTGAAAAAGCATACGCGCTTTCGATAATGCTTCGGTCCTCAGGAGAAAGGCTGTATTGAATGAGAGAAAAGAGGGAGTCGATGTCCATACATCAAATATACCTTATTTTGTAAGGAAATGAAGGAGACATTGACATAAATTACAAATATGATATTGTGATAAAAAATAAAATCTTTTAAATAAAAGGAAAACGTATGAAAAGCAATATCATTATTGTCGGACTGCCAAGAGTAGGTAAATCTACCTTACTTAAAGAAATTGTAATAGGTAAACAATTATATGGCGATAAATTAACTACGGGTCTTATCACAACTGAAATTTTAGAAAACAAACAGAGAGTAGGTTTTAAGATGGGTTGGGTAGGATATGAAGACGATAAAAACGTCACTCGGGTAATTGCTCATAAAAAATTACACTCAAACAAATTTCCAACGGTTAGTAACTACGGCGTAGATGTAAACGCAATTAAACAAGCAGTAGAAGATGAAATTGACTCTACTTTTGATTCGCCAGCTGTATATTACCTGGATGAAATAGGTGAAATGCAACTTCACTGTAGAGAGTTTAAAAATCTAGCCACCAGTTTTTTAGAAAAAAAAGAACCAACGCTTATGACCATGACTTCTGTTTTTGAAAATCCTTTCATTAAGTTTATAAAACGACATAAGAATGTTATTTTTGTAAATTTGACTGCTGATAATAGAGAAAAAATGAAATTTTTTATTAGCAAAATGATTTCGAAGATTGAAAAAGCAGAAGAGTATGCTCAGCAGAAAAAAAGGTGGAAGGAAGAAGAAAAAGCACTGTTATTTGTTTCTGATTCTAAAAAGTTAAGAATGGTAGATTTGAAGAAAAATACTTGTAGTTGTGAATTCTTTCGAAATCACGAAATATGTAGCCATATTTTGGCGGCGGAAGAACTTTTTCCTGAAAGAATCAAAGTAAGAAATGTATTTTAATTTTTTTACCCAATCTAACACCTGTCCCACAGGTGTTTTTCTATTCCTTCTTTTTCTTTTGAAATCCTCGTGGCTTCTTTTCTTGTGCGAGGAGGTCGAGTGCTTGATCGAGGGTGATGGTATACGGATCAAGCGGTTTCTTGATTGAGCGGAAGTTGCGCTCATGACCGACGTACGGACCAAAGCGGCCGATGTTGGCGATGATATCCTTGCCATCAGCAGGGTGCGTGCCGAGGATGCGCGGGAGGGCAAGGTAGTGGAGCGCCATAGCCAGGGTGACCGTGCTTGGATCAACATCTTTGGGGATACTCGCCATCTTGGGCTTCGCCATCGCTTTCTCCTTTGCCTTGGCTTCTTTTGCGGCGAGTTTTTCTTCAGGAGTTTTTTTGATCAATTTACCATTGGCATCTCGGGCAGCTTTGGTTACTACTTTTTTCGCAGCGCGTTCGCCGAGCTGGACATACGGGCCGAAGCGTCCGATGAGGACAAAGATTGGGAGGTTTGTTTCGGGGTCAATCCCAACGGGCTCATCTTTTTTGATCTCAGTGCCGTCGAGCATGAGTGCGCCGTCACAGTCTGGGTATCGGTCACAGGAGAGGAATTTGCCGCCGCGGCCGAGTTTGACGAGCATGCCTGAGCCACACTTGGGGCATTTAAATTTGGCATCAGCAACTTCGAGGACAGTTGCCTTGTCGAGCTTGTCTTTCTCTTTTACTTCTTTTGAAAATGGTCCATAGAAATCTTTGAGTGTCTTTACGTAGTCGCGATCACCACTTGCAATCTCATCGAGTTCATTTTCCATTTCGGCAGTAAAGGTATCGGAAATGTATTCCATGAAATTTTGTTCGAGGAATGTTGAAACGACGTCGCCGGTGTCAGTTGGTTTTAATGAGCGACCAAGTTTTTCGATGTACCCACGCTCTTCGATCGTGCGGATGATGGCAGCATAGGTAGATGGACGACCGATGCCACGCGCCTCGAGTTCTTTGACGAGTCCTGCCTCTGAGTATCGGTTTGGTGGTTCGGTTTGTTTTTCAGTATCAACGAGGTCGATGAGACTGAGTGTCTCACCTTCGGTAACTGCGGGGAGTTCTACGTCTTCACCGCGTGCATCAGGGTCAGCGACGAGCCATCCCGGAAAGAGGACTTGGCTGCCGGTTGTTGTGAAATCTGGTATCGAATCTGAAGTCACATTTGCAACGATGCGTGTCTTCAAAAGTTTTGCATCTGCCATTTGGGAAGCGACGGTTCGTTCCCAGATGAGTGTGTACAGTCGCTTTTGCTCTTCATTATTTCCAGCACTTATCTTTTCAACATGGGTTGGGCGGATTGCTTCGTGCGCTTCTTGTGCATTTTTTGCCTTGGTCTTGTACGTGCGGACTTCGAGGTATTCTTTGCCGTACTTTTTTTCAACAATCCCTGCGATTGCAGTGATGGCGACTGCAGAGAGTGTCGTTGAATCAGTACGCATGTAGGAGATGTGCCCAGCTTCGTAGAGCTTTTGTGCGACTTGCATGGTGCGCGATGGTGAAAAACCAAGCCGTGAGCTCGCTGCTTGTTGGAGTGTGGAGGTAGTAAACGGTGCACGGGGAGAGCGTTTTTGTTCACTCTCTTTTATTTCTTTGACCTTCCATGTCTCACTGCGACCGATAGAGAGAATGCGTTCAACTTCTTTTCTTTCACGAGGTTCCTCTGTACAGGTCAATGCAATCGGTACTTTTTTTTGAGTATTAAAATTTCCGACGAGCGTCCAATACGTCTCGGGGATGAATGCATTGATTTCTCGTTCGCGTTCAACGAGGATGCGAAGTGCAGGGGACTGGACGCGACCAGCAGAGAGTCCATAGCGCACCTTTTTCCAGATGATACCGGAGAGGTCGTAGCCGACGAGACGATCAAGGACGCGACGAGCTTCTTGGGCTTTGCGGAGGTTCGTATCCACATCGCGTGGGTGCGTGAGTGCCTCGGTGATAGCTTCTTTGGTGATTTCATTAAAGGTGACGCGAGAGATGGGAGCTTTGACCTTTTTGTCTTGCTTCAGCAACTCTTCGATGTGCCAGGCGATTGCTTCTCCTTCACGGTCCGGGTCGGTTGCGAGCACGATGTCATGTGCCTTGTGCGCAAGGGAGCGAAGCTCATCGACGACGTGCTCCTTGCCCTTACTGATCTCATAGTGCGGGATGAAGCCACCCTCGATGTCGATGGCCTTTTTGTTGGATTTGGGCAAATCTCTGATGTGGCCAACTGATGCGCGGACGGTGTATGCGCCATCGAGATACTTCTCGATCGTCTTTGCTTTTGAGGGGGATTCAACGATTAATAATTTCATACAATAGATGCAGTAGTACCACGTAGGGAAATATTTAGCAAATAAAAAGTCACTACCACGGGGATAGTGACTCCAATTGTTCCGTATTTACGCTCTTTGTTTTTTAATAGATTGATTAGAGATTCCTACAAGTTTTTTAATCAGAGCCTTTTCTCTGAATATTTGTGTATCAGTCTGTAAGGTGTAGGAAATCACTTCGAGCACATCTTTGCAAAGATTGGCAAAGATCGCAACTCCAATCAGTTGTGCGCGCTGGTTCGGCTTCATCTTAATGTTACTGCCGCAAGCTCTTTTTTCAAAAAGGAGAATATTACGATACTTTGCCAAGCGTACCATTTTGTGGATTTGCTCGCGAAGATCAAATATTTCCTGAAGTATTTTACGATTAGAAATTACATCTCGGATCACGTCTTCTTTGACGAGATAGAGTTCTTCAAGCGTCCGTATGTTTGCAGATTGTTTGAGTCGATCTATTGTCCCCGAGGAGATTTTTTTAATAAACGACAGTGGAATATGAGCATCACATAGCGCGGGAAGAGTTTTCTTTTCACAGTTGTCATGAAAAGACCCTACCTTTTTACAAATTGGAACAGTCATATGGTTAAGGTTTTTCTTGAGTCTATACCCAAACCTTCCTTTACACAATACGTTCGACGAAGCCGAGGGTTTCTCGGATGGCACCCTTGATCTCGAGCGTGGAGAAGAGGACGTTGGCAGTGACCGGATCGAGGTCAAGCTCCGTCATGAGTTGTTCTTTGGTTTTTGGGGCGTTGAGTGCAGCAAGGACGCGTTCTTCCTCGGCGTTGAGCATGAGGTATTCGGAGATGTCACCGGTCAACTTCTCGGCAAGACCGAGTTCTTGGAGGATGTCGGCGCTCTCAGTGATAGGGGTTGCGCCGAGACGCAGAAGCCAGTTCGTGCCCTTGGATGTGGGGGACGTGATTGGTCCAGGGATCGCACCGACGATTTTGTTGTACTCAGTGCCGAGGCGTGCAGTTATGAGCGTGCCCGACTTTTCTTCGGCTTCGATGATGATGACCATATCAGAAAGCCCCGCTTTGAGGCGATTGCGACGAGGGAATGTCCAGATTGCGCCTCGGGTGTTGTCCGGGAATTCAGAGATGAGTGCGCCACCGGCTGCGAGAATTTCTTCGGCGAGTCCTCGGTGTTGTGCAGGGTGAATCACATTCCAATCAAGTCCTGATCCAGGGAATGCAATTGTTGGGAGTCCTACATCGAGCGCGGCTCTGTGTGCAATCGAATCCATGCCGATGGCAAGTCCTGAGACGATGGTGATGGGGTAGCCGGCAAGACCACGGATGAGTGACTCGCACGCATGTTTGCCGTAGCTACTGTACGCGCGCGAGCCAACAACGGTGACGAACTTGGTACCACGAGTGCGATCAAGTGATCCTCGCATAGAAAGCGACTTGGGTGGTTGAGGTATTTCTGCAAGTTGCGGGAATACTTCGAGAGGGTCAATCACTGTGATTGGAAACCGTTCCATTGAATAATTGTAGCATTTTGGTACTATGAGGCTATGCTCGACATCAAATTCATCAAGGAAAACCCTGATCTCATCAAAGAAGCAGTGCGCAAAAAGCATCTCTCGTTTAACGTGGATGACCTCCTTGCACTCGAAGAGAAGCGTGCGACTGCGCAAAAGACATTTGAAATGCTTCGCACTGAGCAGAACACCCTCTCTGATGAAATCCCTAAGGCAACCGATCAAGCAGTTCGTGCGAAACTCATCGAGGACTTGAAACCACTCAAAGAAAAAGTACAAGCCGCTGAAGAAGAAGCAAAAACAGTCATGAAGGAATGGCAACTCCTTATGCTCCAAGTACCGAACGTCCCTGACATGTCCGTCCCTGAAGGTGTAAGCGATGAAGAAAATCTTGAACACCGTGTCTGGGGAGAGAAGCCGGTATTTGATTTCGATGTCAAAGATCATGTTGCGCTTATGGAAGCTCGTGACATGGTGGACTTTGATCGGGGGACCAAGGTTGCAGGATTTCGTGGATATTTCTTGAAGGGTGATGCAGTCCTCCTCCAGTTTGCACTTTGGCAATATTTTATGCAGGCAATCACGGCAAAAGGATTTGCACCGATTGTTGTACCCTCACTCGTGAACAAGCAGACACTCTATGGCACAGGATACCTACCTCAAGGAGAAGAAGATTTGTATAAGACACAAGATGATGACTACCTTGCAGGCACCGCTGAAGTCGCGACGATGTCATACCATTCTGATGAAGTGCTCGCGCTGAGCGATCTCCCTAAAAAGTATGTCGCATTCTCTCCGTGTTTTCGCCGTGAGGCGGGGAGTCATGGCAAAGACGTCAAAGGTCTCATCCGTGTCCATGAATTTTACAAACTTGAGCAGGTCGTCCTTTGTGAAGCAAATCATGAGACGTCAGTTGCACTCCACGAAGAAATTACCAACAACGTGGAAGAACTCTTGCAGGCAATGGGATTGCACTATCATATCGTCATCAACTGTGGGGGAGATCTCGGGCTCGGACAGGTCAAGAAATACGATATCGAAGTCTGGATGCCGTCACAGCAGAAATTCCGTGAGACACACTCCGCATCATACTTCCATGATTTTCAAACACGACGACTCAACATTCGCTACAAAGACGCGGAAGGCAAACTTCGTTACGCACACTCGCTCAACAACACGCTCGTTGCTACACCGTCGCGCATCATTCCCGCAATCATCGAAAACTTCCAAGAAGCAGATGGTCGCATCAGAGTTCCTGACGTACTCAAACCATATATCGGTAAAGACTATCTCGGGTAACTATGTATGAGCGCACGTATCATGAAAAGGTACTGAAACAGGATACGAACACTGTTTCCAAAAAACGATTTCCGTGGAAGCGGATAATGTTGAGTATAGGAGGGGTACTCCTGATTGTCGGAGGTGTGTTTTTGATTCGAGTACCTCAATTCCAGATACGCACTGTGACGGTAACAGGGACCAATGTTGCTGATCCGATTGACGTTTCGCAGTTTGTGCTCGGAGAACTCGAAGGAACGTATTTGTTCGTACTCCCGAAGAGTAGTATCTTGCTCGCCTCACCCAAAAAGATTACTGCGCGCATTAGTGATCGATTTCCTCGGTTCAAAGAGGTAGACGTGAAGCGCGATTCTATGCGCTCGCTTAGCGTAGCGGTAACAGAATACCCTGGGGCATACCTGTGGTGTGATAGCGAGGACGTGTGTTCGTTTATGGATGAGACTGGTACCGTGTTTGCTGATGCGCCGTATTTTTCTGGCAGCGCATACGTGAAGCTCTATGGCGCTGAACGCCAGCCGTATCCCTTTTATCCGATAACAGCAGAACAGCTCGCAACGATGCGTACGATTGCTACCCACCTTGAGGCAATCGATATTGATCCAATAGAGTTTCATTTTGATACTGACCGCAAGACGACCGTTGTTTTTTCTCACCGCGGTACACGCGCAACGATATTGTTTGATCCGAACCGTGATGTACTCGCTGCGCTTGATGTGCTCTATAGTGGCCTTCGCACCGATCCCCTCAAAAAGATGTACCACGACCAGACCCAAGTTCTCGAGTATCTCGACCTTCGCTTTTCGAACAAAGTCGTGTATAAATTCCAGTAATGACATTTTGGAACGAACTACAAAAAAAGAAACAACCATTTTTTTGCGTGGCGCCGATGGCAGACGTGACTGATGCAGCGTTTCGTCGACTCATTACAAAGTATGGAAAGCCCGATGTTATGTGGACAGAGTTTGTCTCTGCAAATGGGCTCATGAGTGCGGGGAGAGCTGTACTGAAGCGGGATTTGGAATACTCCGAAGGCGAGCGACCGATTGTGGCACAGCTTTTCTCTTCTGATCCCGTCATGATGGAAGGTGCAGCGCGTCTTGCAGCAGAGCTCGGCTTTGATGGGATAGATATCAACATGGGGTGCCCCGACAAGACTATCGAGAAACAGGGTGCAGGTGCCGCAATGATGAAGGCCCCAGAGAAAGCACTTGAAATCATCCGTGCGGCCAAGCGAGGGATTGTAGCAGCGGGCAAAGACATTCCTGTGTCAGTCAAAACGCGTGTGGGGTACAGCGATGTGCAAATCGATACGTGGATACCAATGCTTCTCGCAGAGGGGATTTCCGCACTCACGGTGCATGCGCGCACGCGCAAAGATCTCTCGCTTGTACCTGCCAACTGGAACTATCTCAAAAAGGTGGTGGAGCTTCGTGACAAACTCGCACCTGAGACGGTGATCATCGGCAATGGCGATGTGACGAGTCTCGCCGATGGGAGAGCAAAAGCAGTACACAGCGGTGTTGATGGCGTCATGGTAGGGCGTGCACTGTTTGGGAACCCGTGGTTTTTTGATGCGAGCCGTGAAGTCGTCGCTGCATTGCCACAGAAATCAATCTTTAGAAATGTACCCATCCTCAAGAAGTTTTTTGATACGAAGCGCACCGCTCCTACATCTGTAACCAATCCGATAACAACAAAGGAGAGACTGACTGTACTCGTCGAACATACGAAACTTTTCGAAGAACTCCTTGGTGACATAAAGAGCTTCGCAATTATGAAAAAACATTTCAAAGCGTACTGCACAGGATTCAAAGGCGCTAAAGAATTGCGGATACAGCTCATGGAGACGAAGAATGGTGGGGAAGTAGAGCAGAGGGTTGAGGAATTTTTGACAAAAAATTGATTGGTGGTAAGGTACTGATAAATCAAAATGCACTTTTTTATGAAATATAGTCAATTTACTTCAAAGGAAAGAATCGCAAAACACATTACTCTCAAAAGAATACAACACAGGGCAGATAGTATAGTAGGATTAAGTGGGTTTTATAGTATCTTCTTCCTGATTGGTTGGGTAACTCATTCAAGTTGGCCGCAATATCTCAAGTATTCAGAAAACCCCTTACTTGATTGGAGGTTGTATCTTTTCCCTTTTGCTGTCACTATTACTTTTCTAATCGGAGGATTATTAATACTTTTACTATTTGTCGGAACATCAGGTAATAGAGAGCAACCAATTATTCCTTATAGTTATGATGAAGGTGATTGAGAAAATACTTTTTTGTATAAACCCCTGTCAAAAGCGGGGATTTTTTATTCTGGTATACTAGCTCCATGCACGACCAGGTCCTCTATCGCAAATACCGCCCTGAAGACTGGGAAAACGTCCTCGGACAGGAACACATCGTCTCGGTTCTCTCGGCTTCTATAGAGAATCAAAACTTCTCTCACGCGTACCTCTTCACTGGTAGTCGTGGTACTGGCAAGACAACGCTTGCACGTATCTTTGCTCGGGCACTTGGCACCAACGCCGAAGACATCATGGAGATCGATGCGGCTTCGAATCGGTCTATCGAAGATATCCGCGAGCTTCGTGCCGCGGTGCGTGTGCTCCCATTCTCATCTCGCTTCAAGGTCTACATCATCGACGAGGTGCACATGCTCTCCAAGGATGCGTTCAACGCACTCTTGAAGACGCTCGAAGAGCCACCTGCACATGTCATATTTATATTGGCGACAACTGAACTCGACAAAGTACCCGAGACGATTCTCTCGCGGTGTCAGACATTTTCATTCAGGAAGCCGAATGAAAAGATACTCGCAAAGATGGTTGCTGATATTGCAGACAAAGAATCATTTGCTATTGATGCAGAGAGTGCGGCACTTGTTGCATTTTTAGGCGATGGATCATTCCGCGATACGCTCTCGATATTGCAAAAGGTATTTTCTGCGGCAAAGGGGAGAAAGATCACACGTACTCTCGTCGAGACGATCACAGGTGCACCATCACTGACCACGATCCAAGAGCTCTACAGCGCGCTCATTGCAAAGGATATCGATAGTGCGTACAAGACGCTTGCTCATGCCGAAGCGCATCACACTGACATGATGCTTCTCGCACAGCTCCTGCTCGACACGATGCGCCTCTCGCTCATGTATCGCTACAGTCCGAGCATGCGCGAGACACTCGAAGCAGAGCATGGTGAGCAGTATGTCGAGATTGTGAA
>JAGOVD010000006.1 GCA_018060905.1 Minisyncoccota bacterium | reverse complement strand
TACCTCACGCGCTTTGCGACTGAAATGAAGATCACGAAGCCTTCAGGTATCACCGAAGACATTCTTCGAGAATTTCGCCTCAAACTCAACCGAGCCCCTGGAGTCAAAGTCCGTGGCCAAGCGTCAGCGACGATGAAGAAAAACACCCAGAACTACTACATGATCGCCCTGCGTTCATTTCTCAAGTATTGTCGCAAGCGCAACATCGAGACAGTCACCCCGGACGCTATTGAGCTTGCAAAGACTGGCCAACGCCACCTCGACCTCATTTCGGTCGACGAGCTCACCCGTCTACTGAAAGCTCCCGATATTACCAAAGAAAAAGGCCTTCGCGACAAAGCCTTCCTCGAACTCTTTTTCTCGACCGGCTTACGTCTCTCTGAGCTCTGTTCGCTCAATCGAGACCTCGACCTTTCTAAAGATGAGTTTTCTATACGTGGAAAGGGTGAAAAGGTCCGTGTCGTATTCATCTCAGATGATGCAAAGACTGCGATCCGCGCGTATCTGAAGAGCCGCAAAGACATGGACGAAGCCATGTTTACCGATCTCTCCCCCAATGGCAGTGCGCGAAGCTCTCGCCGCCTCTCTCCCCGCTCGATTGAACGAAGTGTTCGTGAGTACGCCATCAAGGCCGGTATATCCAAAAAGGTCACTCCCCATGTGCTTCGCCATTCATTTGCCACCGATCTCCTCTCCAACGGTGCCGATATACGCTCTGTCCAGATGATGCTCGGTCACGCCAACATTGCCACCACTCAGGTGTACACCCACATCACTGACAAACAGCTCCGCGACGTACACAAGAAATTTCATTCCAAAAGATAGCTGGGCGAGTTATACACAGTTGTGCGAGTTTGAACCGCTTGCTACAATAAAACCAGAAGAAAATATAGTTTTTTAATAAATAAATAATTTTCTCAAAACGAGCGTGCTCGTCCCGTTACCCAGAGTCCCTGGTCCATCCTAGATGTGAAACAACAAACAAAACAAACCAGTAGTTCTTTAACTAATTAATTTCATGAAGTTTTAAACTTCATCTCCAAGATATAAAAAAGCCATTCTTTTCATTGAATGGCTTTTCTTTTTATTGACTACGCTGCCTGTGCAGTATGAATCATGTCCTTACATTCTTGGGGAGTCTTCTTGTGTTTACAGAGAGAGATTACTTCTGGGTTTGTATCTTTTGCTATAGCAAGCGCGTTTTTGGCTTCCTCCACTTCTTCTTTTGTAATACTTAGGGCTTCTGGGTCATTCAAGAATGCCATCCAGAGGGGTTGGCCACCCTCGGTAACATCTTCGAGTACTGTTTCTTCTCGGTCTTCAGGGCGCGGTCCAACAAGGTTTTCATATTGATTATTCATATACAACTATTCAATCACACCCACGATAGTTTGTATAGTAACCTCTCATAAAAAAGCCGCCCCATACTCTAGGGGCGGCTCGCCATTTTGCTTTTCCTGTTCAATACCTTTTGGCGGGTGTGTATGTCATTGTACCAAGGTCAAAATGGTCTCCCGTATATACACGTACCGTTACCGGTTTCCATGCAAGGCTATCTTCCAGGGCCAGTGCTCGTTCCGGAGAAATTCTTTGCCCGGTCCATCCCCGACCTTCATAGAGTACGAGGTCGAACCTGTCTGCCAACCAAATTGACGTTCTGTAGTCTACATACCGGTTGATTCCTTGGAGTCGTTCAATCGTAAATCGAGGAGAACCACTGCCAATTGTTGTTGCACCTGGAGCATTTAGAGAAAATGTTCCGTTGAAGCAACGGATGAAAACATACATTGAATCCTTGAAACACGTATCCCCTTTTATCACCGCGTACGGCTGATTTTTGAAGATACCATCATGACTCTTCTGATCACCTCCGGCAACATTGTCAGCCTTGCCACTACCATATCGATACAATACTGTATCGATTCGGCAGGCATATCCTGAGTTGCGGAGAAATCCAATCAACTGGTTGGTCAATCGGTTTGTCGCATTATTCAAGATTTCGGCGCGCTCTTCGTCGCTGCCCGCAAGTTGTAGGCTACGAACCAGAGCACTACGCCAGGCGTCTGTCTGAACAGGGATAACCCCTTCAACAACATCTATTGCTTTTGCATCTGAGCAAGAGGTCAAGTGCATGTTGCTGATCACCCCTAGAAACAGGAGTGCTAAAATAATAATTTTTTTCATACGTCTCTATTTTGATGTGTAAAATAAAATCCGTAATGATTATATCATGACATTTTCAAAAGTCAATCACTATGGCGTACCAGGCAGGTATCTATTGACATAAGTACACATCAAATGCATAATATACAAAAATTAACAACATAGTGTTGCGGTTTCAAAACGTGAGTAATGCTGTTGAGCGGCGATATAACTTGCCGCGACACATTATTCTTGCAATGGTTATGGAGGAATCAAGTGGTGTAGATTTGCTCCCCAATGCATTGGGTGATGGAGGGTTTGGGTTGTGTCACATGCAGGCTTCTGTTGCGCGGGATTTTGGTCTTCGTACGTACAAAAACTGCAAGGCGCTTATTTGCAACGGCAGAAGCCGTCGTAGTTGTAGAAATGCACACGACCAATATCTCAACCATGCCCGAGACCTCAAAGAGCTCATACTGCAACACGGTTCAAATCGTCGGGTACTAATCCGTTATGATGATCGGCTTAACCCCGTCGTTAACCTTGATGCAGTAGGGAGAATGCTTGCATATCATATGGCGGGTAGGAGGTACAAAAATCTCGATCCATTCCACACTGCTATATCTCGATATGCTGGTTCCTACAACTATGATGCCTACTGGCGAGATGTCCAGCACAACATGAAGGTGTTGGGGAGGAATGAGGTCGTTGCCTGGCTTGAAAAGAAGTTCAATGCACTCAATCCCTCACTCACCATCAACGGAGCATCGGCAGGTTTCAAGGAATACATCGCCTTATCACAGGAACAAAACTACAACTACGGATTGGCGGAATATGAAAAATTACCACCATACCATAGTTCCAAAAATCCAAAACAGTAGCCTCGATCTTGTTCCAAAATCCCTTTATGTAAAGGGATTTTTCTTTTACAGGCGCAGGAGCAGTGGGTAGTTGACAATATCTCATTTATATGCTACAATGCTATCTAGAATCGTCCGATACCTACTACTCTTGTAGGTATCCCTAATAACCAAATAAAAACTAATATGAAAAATTTATTTTTCTTTATGGCGATGATATTCGCTACTACTTCTTTTGCTCAAATGGAACCAAGTCCCGAAAGGCCGTTGCCGATCCAGCCACAAATCATCGTGCCGCAACAAATATGTCCGGCACCACCGGTGGCGGTATTCGTAACACAAAATAACAATACATTTGCGGTACCAGGAACAGCTGCAGTACCGGAAACAGCCAAAAGAACCGAAAGAATTGTGTATCGAACCAGGCTGGTATCAGGTCCAACGTTTATAACAAACAATCACCATTATGGTGATACTACGGTGACTAAAACACTGCCACCACCAGTAGCAAGTAGTAACGAAGGAAACCCCTCATCGTTCAATGACTGGTTGGCCAAGCTTGTTATTACGGCTTGTGTCATAGGGCTCCTCCTCCTTCTCTTATTTGTTTTGATGAATTGGTTACGCAGGAGGTCTCCTGTTGATTCTGTTAAATCAGAAACAATAAGCCATACTCACACTCACTCACACACGTATCCAGCTCCAAAATCTGAACCAGTAAAACCTGTTTCGGATGACTTTAAAAAAGATGCGCTGGATAAAGCTGCCACAACTGGTGGAAGCTTTAGCTCCAGGTCTGATGGAAGCTGGAAGGTTGATTTTCTGCCAAAAGTAGAAAGTGTCCCAAAAGAATCAGTTAAAGAAGATGTTAAGCCTACCGGAGAACAGCCGGTTGTACAGTAATTATTTTTCTCTGAAACCAATGTACCCCCTGATTTTTCAGGGGGTTTTTACTTTCCAAGAAAGTGTGTTAGAATACAAAAAAATATAATAAAATATGAAACAAAAGAATGGCGTAGCGATTGTGGTCGCTCTAGCGCTTGTAGGGGCTGTATCCTATATAGCGCACATCGAAAACAAGTATTCCTATCACTACCAAAAACAGGAACAGGAAGAAACCACAACAAAAGAAATCCAGTTTTCGAAAGCAGGAAAGGTAACAAAAGTAGATTTGTTTCGTGACGAGATTTATGTCGACACGAGTAAAAAGGGTAAGGGTTCTGACATATACATTATGTATGCCCTTCAAAAGATCCCGTTTATCCCTAAGCGGGGTGACTCAATCCACTTCAACGTTGACCCTCTATCGAGTAAAATCGATACGTTCGTTGTAGTACAAAACTAAGCATCACCGATTTTGGCCCCTTCGTTTTTGAAGGGGCTTTCTTTTGCCTGGTATACTGCCAGTATGAAAATCATCTCCTGGAACACCAACGGTCTGCGTGCAACACACAAGCAAGGACACTTCGATCCTCTCTTTACAGAGTACAACCCTGACATGCTCTGTCTCCAAGAAACCAAAGCGACCACTGATCAGCTCCCAGTTGAAGTCCGTGATGTCTTTGGGTACGAGTCTTATTTTGCATGGCCGACACTCAAGAAAGGCTATAGCGGTGTTGCAATTTATACCAAAGAGCATCCGATACAAGTGACGTACGGTATCGGTCTAGAAGGACTCGATGACGAAGGTCGCACAATCACAGCTGAGTATGCAGACTTCTACCTCATCACCTGCTACTTCCCCAATGGTGGTGGCGGTCCCGAGCGGCTCAAGTACAAGCTCGATTTTTATGATCAGTTCCTCGTCTATATCGATAGGCTTCAGAAAAAGAAGCCGGTTATATTTTGTGGGGATGTAAACACGGCTCATACCGAGGCTGATCTTGCTCGCCCCAAAGAAAATGTAGACCACACCGGCTTCCTCCCTATCGAACGCGCATGGATGGACACCCTCGTCTCGCACGGATGGATCGATGCATACCGAGCGCTCTATCCCGACCAGCGAGAGGTGTATACGTTTTGGGATCAGCAGACCCGTGCCCGCGATCGCAATGTCGGCTGGCGCATCGATTACTTCTTCGTCTCCCCTCTCTTCAAAGACAAGGTGCGGGATTTCAAAACACTCACTGAGTATTACGGAAGCGACCACTGCCCGATACTTCTCGATATCGACTACTAGCAAGGCACTTTACAAAAGCTCCTTTTGTGGTAGTGTTAGGAAAAACATTCATTTATGATAAACAAACTTATTGTTTGGGGAAACATTTTCTTGGTATTAGCATTTGTGCCCCTGTGTATCGGTTTTTTGATTGATAACGATACATTGAGCCTTGTGTTGAATGTATCGGCACTAGTTTTTGCTATTGTGGCAGTCGCTTTTTATTATTACCCTTTGCACCTATGGGTGGAGCGTATGTATTTCGGGTACCGCAAAGCAAGACTCATTAAAAAGATGGGCATTTCAGGCAGTATGCACAATCGTACCGGGGAAACGTCAGCCGAAGAATTCCCCACCCTTACCGAGATAGGGGTACTAGAAAAACATGAGCCCTGGCCCGATTTTCACAATCATTGATCTTTCTTAGGTACTTAGTTTCACCACCCCCGATAGTATGTCGGGGGATTTTTGTTTTCACAATAAAAAGGCTTGCCCAACAGACAAGCCCCTTTTTCGTAAAATATATTTTTTAATTTCTGTACTGCCTCCCTGATCGTTTGAAGAAGCGTTTTTTGATCACACCAGAGATTCCAGCAAAAACAGGTGCTCCTTTGATGGTGGAGACATTCCAATAGTAGTTACGAAATTTTGTATGCATGTTACTTGTTTTGTTTAATCCTATCAACCAACCCTTGCTCTGTAAAGGAAAAGGAGTACACTGAGAAAAACTATTTGTTATGAAACATAATACACCTTTTGACTTCCAAGATTATTGGAAAGAACTTTCAGGTGGCAAGCCATATCCACCCAAGAAACTTTGTCGGCACGTATTGATTGAGGCAGAAGTGTATCGTAAAAAATATCTATATGAACTTTTTCGTATAAAAAACCACCTCTTATCTATCGACGAAAATCAGATAGAGGCGCTCAATCAAGTTGAGTTGAAATCCAGTTGGCTTCTACGAGCATTAAACAAAATGTGGGATATTTATAAAGTCGCTCCGTACCCCATGCGTCATCGACGCCAACTCGAAATACGTATAGGAGAAGTGGAGCAAGAGCTTTACGAAATCGGAAACACTATAGATATGGTCGATGACGATACCGAGAGTTTTTGTGCCATTGTAATAGGAGATGAATATGTTCCAGATATTGATCTTGAAAAGAACCCTCAAACTTTTTCTCCCTACTATGTAGGACAACCAAATTAAACCACTCAATCCAATTGAGTGGTTTTTATATATGTTTAATCAAACTCGCAACTTGCTCCTCGGTCAATACGGTATCAAATAGTGCAATAATCGCTTTCTCCTTTGTCTCCTTAGGAATGTGTGCCCATGGTCCTGCAATAGGCTTCCCTGCTCTTTCCCATGCATGCAGGGCGTTGCGCAGAAGTGTAGAGTCGAGGGCGACATAGACAATATCATCCACGTCGATACCACGCTCTTTTGCTTTTGCAATTTGATCTTTTTTAAAGGATTCTTTTGCGGTGTTGATGGTGAACTGAATGCCGACATGTTTTTCCTCGAGAGGTAGGTCCATTGCCTCAATACCCGCTCCGCGACGTTTCTGCTTGGTTGCAACAATGAAATCTATTTTCTCTTCAACGTCTTGGTAGGCATTTGCCGTGTGTACGGTGATACCGAGATCAGGGCGGTCGAGTGCAATCATTTCTGCAACACCGTGCACAATCTTTTCAGCGAGGACGCCAAGCTGTTCGTTGTGTTCTTTCCCTTCCCCGGATCGCTCAGCGATTGCTCGATACGCCGTTGCCTTGAGCACATCTTTTGATGCAACTTCTTTGGCAAGTGCTGTGGCAAGCTCTCTATTGAGTTCGTCAAAAATAAAATCGTCGAGGTGCGCCTTTGTGTAGGTACGTCGCAACTTTTTGCCATCAAGGGAACTCTCGAGTGTTTCAGGGAGTGTAACCGTTGCCCCCAAGTGACGCGATGCGAGGATTTGCCCTGCAGTTACCGGAGTATCACCAATGAAAAATGATTTCTTGTACTTGTTGTATGAAACTTCTTGCGCAGGCTCTCTCTGTGCTAGTGTTTCACCATATTGTTCTGCACGCTCGAGGATTTCTTCTAGCACTGTGGGAGGAATATACTCTTGCGTATCTCCCAAAAATTGTTCAGCAGAAGCTCTCCCCTCGTGTTCGACTTGTTTTGGTGGGAGGAGTTCAGCTGTTGGGAATTGATCAAATGACATAATGGTACTATAGCAAATTTCCCCGTCTCTCGTTTTTTACTTCACCTTATGTTTATCTCGAAGTTTCTTTACTTCCCCTTCCTCTGCAATTTCTTTTTCACGTTTCCCCTTCTCCCCAAGCACTTTGAGATCTTTGTCCTCGAGTTCATCGAGGTCTTGGGCGCGCTCAGAGAGAGCTTCAAGGGTATTTAGGGCTGGGTCTTCGAGGACTTCTTCGAGGAGTGCGTGCAGGATCCAGCCCATACGAGGACTTGGTTTCATGTGTAACACCTCCATGAGGTATTTACCATCGATTTTGAGTTGTGCCACAGAGATTGGGTCGTGGAGCGCTTCTTCGATCATGGCATGGTACTTGCGCAGTCTGTAGGGCGCTTCGGCCTTTTTCATACCGACACGGTCACATTCGCGGACCTCCATGAGCTCCCAGATATGCTCTACGCTCACCTTTTGGATGATTCGTCGGACAGCAGACAGGGTGATTTGCTCAGTATCAGAGAAGAACATATGGTTTCTGACGAGTGAAACGACGAGGTCGGTCGTTTCACGTGAAAAGCGAAGGCGTTCCATGATTCTTTTTGTCATCCGTGCCCCTACCACCTCGTGTCCAAAAAAGGTGTATTTATCTTTCTTGGCATCATATCGGCGGGTTGCAGGCTTGCCGATGTCATGAAACAGAGCAGTTAGGCGAATAGCGGTTGAGAACTTCTTGTCAGCAGCATGCTGAAGGGCGTGGAGGAGATGGTCGTAGACGTCATAAATATGAGCACCCTTTTGTTCGCACCCAATCCCCTCGTAGAGTTCAGGGATGATGTGCTTGAGTAGTCCTGTTTTCTGAAGCATGTCGACGCCGGCAGCCGGGGCATCAGAATCGATCATTTTGATGAATTCATCGCGAATACGCTCACCAGAGATGTGCTTGAGGAGGTCAGCATTGGTCACAATAGACTCAAATGTTTCATGTGTAACGACAAAACCGAGCGTTGTGGAAAACCGTACTGCTCGGAGCATACGTAGTGCGTCTTCTTTGAAGCGTACGTCAGGATAAAGGACACATCGTATAGATTTGTCCTTTATGTCCTTTATCCCCCCAAATGGGTCTATAACATGTCCTTTATAGGCGGAGTCCTGAGGTTTCCCGAAGGGATCCCAGGCAATGGCGTTCATAGTGAAGTCTCGCCGTTCGAGGTCTTTGGTCACATCTGTTTCATATGAAACACTGTCTGGACGACGAACGTCGCTATATGATCCTTCTGATCGATAGGTGGTGATTTGGACCTGGTTACTTAGATCAGGTGTTTCCCGCATAACAGCCTCCTCTGCTTCTGGGGGCATATTGAGGATTGTCACTGTCCCAAAGTCATTTTCATTGACGGTCTTGAGGTCTGGGAATGTGGCAATGATTTGTTCGGGTCGGGCATTGGTCGTGATATCCCAGTCTTTGGGTGCGAATCCCCTGATTGTGTCACGAACACAACCACCGACGAGGTATGCTTCAAACCCCGCATTTTGCAGTTGTTTGGTTACATGTGAAACAAATGAGGGGATTTTGGAGGTATCCATAGCCGGATAATAGCATTATTTTGCAGTTGTATATAGGAAAAACATAGTATACTGTGTACATATATGAAGAGTAGGGTTCAGGACAAAATTAAAGCAATTAGCCTTAGAATGCAAGGGTATACCTATCAACAGATCATGGCAGAGGTTCCAGTGTCCAAGGGGTTGCTTTCTGGTTGGTTACAAAAGGTGAGGCTCAGCGGAGAACAAGAAAAGATTCTTATTGAGAATATGGGCAAATGTTCAAAGGCTGGTGTTGCAAAAGCAGCAGCGTCAAACATGACTCGAAGGAAGAAACGGGAAACAGATGCGATTGATCAGGCACAGGTAGTATTTGAACAATATCACCAAGACCCGATCTTTATTGCAGGGCTAAGTCTGTATTGGGCCGAGGGGACAAAGAGGTCTTCTCAGTTTGGTTTTATGAATTCGGATCCCGCAATGGTCAAGTTTATGATCTATTGGGCTCAGAAGTATTTGGGAATTTCTCAAGCAGATATTTCGCTTCGATTACACACCCATGCTGATTTTATACTTGAAAAATATGAAGATTTTTGGTCTTCGGCTACCGGGGTGCCACTTTCACAGTTCAGAAAGACTATCTATAAACCTAATGAGCGACATGGGGTGTTTAAAAAGAACCCTTTGTACAAAGGGTGTGTTCGGCTTGAGGTTGGTGGGGGAATGGCACTCCTTCGCACTATGATCGGGCTACAACATGCTTTGAATTCATCATTGGAAATGTTATATTCACCGTTGTAAATGCACCCGTGGTGAAAAGGATATCACGCAACGCTTCGGACGTTGTATTGCAGGTTCGAGTCCTGCCGGGTGCACACTGGAAACCTCTTGGGTTTTCTGTATAATAGTTTTCATTGCGGGTATGGTTCAGGGGTAGAACACGTCTTTGCCAAAGACGAGACCAGGGTCCGAGTCCCTGTACCCGCACAAATATAAAGCGCAAAAAAGACCTTATTTAAGGTCTTTTTTGCGCTTTATATTCTTTTGGTCCCTGAGTCTGTTAGACAAATCATGTCGAATATGGGGTTAAAACCTATATTTTCTATATATTTTTGACAAAACTGTGGATAACTACGTGTATATGTGGGATAACGGACGACTTTTAGAGTACACTGTCTCTATGATTCGGGTGTTTACATCAAAAACACAGGCAGTGGGGGAGCGTGGTGAGGACGAGGCGGTGAAATACCTTAAAAAGCAAGGATTTTCTATAGTTGAGCGCAATGTTGCCAACAAGTTTGGGGAGATAGACATCGTTGCCAAAAAGAAGGGGATTGTGCACTTTTTTGAGGTGAAGGCGGGGTATACGGGTGGATGGATCAATCCTGCAGACAACCTCACTAGGGCAAAGCTTCGCAAATTTCTCGTTTCTGCTGAGCACTATACGCTTTGTAATAGGATTGGGGACTATCGAGTTCAAGCGCTCCTCGTACTCTTTGGTCAGAATGGGGAAGTCAGTGTGGAGTCAATTGACCTTTTTTAGGACGTCATACCTATGTGGTGCGGGATAGGGGAATCGGACTCCTGCTCTCAGTTTGGAAAACTGATGTTCTACCATTAAACTAATCCCGCAATATTTGTATACTAGCAAATTTATTCTCAAAATACACCTTCTTCGTCTAGTCGGGGTGCAGGGAATCGAACCCTGCCCTCTTGTTCCCAAAACAAGTATACTACCGATATACTACACCCCGTAGCCAAGACATCGTAGCAGAAAACAACTAAAGACGCCATCTCTGGCGCTAGATTTTTTTCTCATAAAAAATCACAAACTTTAGTATAAAAATTACTTTTTCCCTGCTATACTTCATAGCATAATGACGCAATCACGCGATCACTTTTTCATTACTCATACACGCACCATCGTTGCGCTCCTCTTCGGTCTCTCATTTTCAGTCGTCGTTGCATATGCAACACCTCCCGGATCCGCATACACTCCAGGTGAAACACTTGATCCAAGTTGTGCACCAGGGGATACCAACTGTACAGTTAGTGTTGGTGCAGCACTCACGTTCTCAACAGGACTCACCAATACAGCAAACACGATCACGAACAATCTTTCCACCGGTGTTGCTGGAGGGCAGAGTGTCATCGGAGGTACTGCTAGTGGCAACGACCTCACACTCTCTTCGACAGCACACGCAACCAAAGGAAAGATTATCTTTGGCACCAGCGCTTATGATGAGGTGAATAATCGGTTGGGGATTGGAACGGTGAGTCCAGATCAAAAATTTGTTGTTCAAGGTGCAGACGTGTCGAGCGAGCCAACCTTTATGCGTTTTGATTCGGGAGTACTTACGCTCGAAGGAGACACCAGTGGGGTAAACGGGGTTCCGATAATTGATTTCAAGGATTCTTTTACTGATCAGGTTGTGTCGCGTATGGGGTATGTTAACAATCGCGGTATTGTTATTAGTAATTATCGAAGCGGGCTCGGAAATGAAGCGATTTTTTTTGAGCATTCTGCTGACGAACATTCATTGGTGGTCGTATATGGGGTATCGGCATATGGTATACAAACCCGTGTCGGTATCGGCACTGATACTCCTTCGAGTAGGCTTGATGTCGTTAGTAATAATTTGGGCACAACACAAACAACTGCTTCAGGTATTGCTTTGTCCAATACACACACGGCATTGGATGGTTTGCCACAGATGTCTCCTGCTCTTCGATGGAGTGGTCATGGCTGGAAAACTGATGCAGTAGCGGAGAGTCAAGATGTTGAGTTCCGTGCATTTGTCACGCCAGTCCAAGGGACTGCAAACCCGACCGGATATCTCGGCTTCGGGTCATCTATTAATGGTGGTGCATACAATGATAATCAACTCGTACTAACGAGTGCTGGCAATGTCGGTATTGCAAATACATCTCCTGGATACCTTCTCCATGTGGGTTCGTCGGCACTTATTACTGGCACTGCTGTTGCTCGATTTGAAAATGCGGGCGGTACTTGTACGATCACCCCATCGGCTGCGGGCGGTATTACCTGTACTTCAGATGAACGCCTCAAGAAAAACATCAGCACACTCGATGACTCTGTTCTCGACAACGTACTTGCTGTTCGCCTTGTCTCATATAACCTCACTCCTGAATCCGATACTGACATGCTTCACACCGGTGTCATCGCGCAGGAACTCGAGGATATATTTCCTGATCTCGTACAAACTGATCCTCAAGGATTCAAGTCAGTATCATATGTAGGTCTCGTGCCCTATGTGACCAAGGCAGTACAAGAAATGCACATACAAATGATAGGTATCAATGATATGGAAACAGAAAACACGTGGCGGGATAGTCTCGTCGCGTGGTTTGCCAATGCAAGCAACCACATCACGCGCATCTTTACTGGTGAGATATGTCTCACGGACGCTGATGGCACATCTGAGTGCTTGAACAAACAAGAACTCGGGCAATTGAAACAGCTTCTCAATCAACAGGCACCAGGAGAAGATGATCTCCCACCAGATGAATCGGACGAAATAGAAGAACCGGATGATTCAGATGAAGTAGAGGAAGATGACCTACCTGCAGATGAAGACACTACAGACGAAAGCGAACTTCCGCCACCAGATCTGCTTCCACCTCAAGATCCTGTCGAACCAAATGTTGATCCGACTCCTGTACCAGAAGCAGTATCTACAGAGATAGTGTCGTCATAGTCTATACATAGAATGATATTTTCTTGCTATACTTCATAGCATAATGACGCAATCACGCGATCACTTTTTCATTACTCATACACGCACTATCGTTGCGCTCCTCTTTGGTCTCTCATTTTCAGTCGTCGTTGCATATGCAACACCTCCAGGATCTGCATACACTCCTGCCGAAACACTTGATCCAACGTGTGCACCAGGAGATGTGAATTGTACGGTTGATATTGGTATCGGAAACCTCACTGGTTCAACCTCATCAGTGGGGACAGAAACATGGCTTGGGACAAGTGTTGCAGGGTTGGGCACAGCGTCTACTTTGGGTACAATTTTCCTTGGAATCGAGGCAGGGAAGAATGCAACCGGTGCATCCCAGTCAATCTTTTTTGGATACCAGGCAGGTATAGGCGCAACTAATGCTAGTGATTCCCACTTCTTTGGGGGTCAAGCTGGTTACCTTGCGACAGGCGCTCATCGCTCCAACTTCTTTGGGGGTACCGCTGGGTCAAGTGCAACCAATGCGAGCAATTCAAATTTCTTTGGATATCAAGCTGGATATCAAGCTACATATGCATCACAATCAAATTTCTTTGGATATCAAGCTGGATATCAAGCTACGAATGCTCTCCTATCAAATTTTATTGGAGAGGCTGCAGGTTCTGGTGCAACAAATGCAGAACTATCAAACTTTATTGGATATAGAGCGGGAAGTGGAGCGACAAATGCATCACGCTCAATATTTATTGGGGTTGATTCTGGATATACCGATACGGTCAATAATGGTTTTGGTGAATCATCTATTCTTATAGGTAATTATACAAGAACTGGGGGATTCAAAAATAGTATTGCGATCGGTCAGGGGACACAAAATAGCGCGATACAGCAATTTAATATTGGTAACGTGTTATACGGTACTGGGATATATAGCAGTAATACTCCGTCATCATCTCCAACAGCGACGGGGAATGTCGGTATTGCCAATAATAACCCGACAGAACTCTTTACGCTTGGAACCACAGGTTCTCGACTGGGGGTACTTTCGTTTGCAGGAAGTACATCAGGTAAGGTAATAGTTCAGCCGGCAGTAGCTGCGGGTACATGGACTATGACACTTCCAACAACAGGCGGAACAAGCGGGTATGTATTGTCTACCGATGGTAATGGTGTAACGTCATGGATTGCTCCAGCAATAGGAAGTGGGGTAGCACTACAAACTAACAGTACTGTAAATGGAAGTCAGTCAGTACTAAATTTAATTGCTGGATCCAACATTAGCCTTACCGACGATGGTACTGGTGGAATTACAATAGCCTCTTCCCAGTCTTCCCTTATAGGCTCAACATCTACACTTGGTACAGAAACATGGCTCGGCACAGCCAGTGGTAGCATGGCTAGTGCTTCTCATACCGACACTGTTTTTATTGGGATTAGTGCGGGCTCTGGTGCAACAAATGCTGCCAACTCAGTCTTTATTGGAGATGCTGCGGGCTCGGGTGCAACGAATTCATCAAACTCAATCTTTATTGGTAAAAATGCAGGACTTAATGATGGAAACTTAAATTCACTTTTAGGGGGAACCTCAATCCTTATTGGAGACAATACTTCAACAGGGGGGAATTCAGACTCTATTGCTATTGGTAACAGTGCTGTCAATACAGCAGCAAACCAATTTATGATTGGATCTAGTACTAGCCCTATTGATTCAACAACATGGGAGGGTTCTGCAGCTACACAATGTACGATCACAACAGGGACTGGTATTGCATGTACATCAGACGAGCGATTGAAGACCAACATTGATGCTATAGAAGACGGCGTCCTCTCAAAAATATTGGATACGAGAGCAGTGACTTTCAACTGGCTTCGTAATCCAAACTCTGATACCCAGATCGGTTTCTTGGCACAAAATCTCGAGGAGTTATTCCCAGAGCTTGTCGCTACAGATTCTGATGGATACAAATCTGTCTATTATGCACAGATGACACCACTGTTGGTCAAGGCAATACAAGAGATCGATATAAAAGTAGTTGGTATCGCCAATCTTGAGATTGAAAACACCTGGCGCGATAGTCTCATCGCGTGGTTTGGAACTGTCACCAATGGCATCACCCGATTGTTTGCAGGGGAAATCGAAACCAAAAATCTCTGTGTCTCAGATGAGGGTGGTGCAAAGACGTGTATCACTAAAGAACAGCTCGATACCCTTTTGCATAGTGTGGGACGATAGTGCACTACGTCTATCGAGATTATAGAGAATGTCGTATACTACATCTATGAAACTATATCGGGCATTTTTTGTTGTAATCATTCTTGTATTTGGTATATATGCGAGTACTCATGCATCGGCAACACTCGGCACCATCGACCCCAACAACCTTGGTTCGTACAAGGCACAAATAGA
Source organism: Minisyncoccota bacterium (assembly GCA_018060905.1). Classification (GTDB taxonomy): domain Bacteria; phylum Patescibacteriota; class Minisyncoccia; order Phycocordibacterales; family UBA9973; genus UBA4124. Next base: position 7,581 of record JAGOVD010000006.1, on the reverse strand, counting down.
AAACACTGATCTCGGTGTTGCGACAACGCTCAATTTTGGTAAATTCACCACTCAGTCATCAAAAAATATCACCGTTTCAAGTACCGAACTTCGAGGATGGGCATGGGGTGAAGGTATCGGATGGATCGTTATGAACTGTGCGGATACGACGAGTGGGTGTAGTGCAACCAATGGTAACTTCAAGGTTGCCAACACAGCAGGCGGACTCCTGTCGGGGTATGCATGGGGTGAGAATGCAGGCTGGGTGAATTTTGGGCCATTTACCAACCCCTTGATCTCAACGGTCAAGATCACTGGAGGTGAATTTGGAGGTACACTTGGCAATGCAGGATATGCATGGGCAGAAAATTATGGCTGGATCAAGTTTGACTGCTCAAGTCCTACAAGTTGTGTAAAGACCGACTGGGATCCATCAAGCACATACCAGTGTAATGACGGCATTGATAATGATAATGATGGTGACATCGACTATCCCGCAGATTCGGGATGTAGTAGTGCAACAGATGACAATGAGAGCTCGGGAGGAAGTAGTGGTGGAAGTACCCCGCAGTGTCGGGACGGGAATGATAATGATGGCGACAACTTGCGGGACGACCTAGACCCTGGTTGTCACACTGATGGCATCGCTTCGAACCCCTATTCCTATGATCGTGATGATACCAGTGAGTTTGATATTATATCGGCACCCTATGCATGTAACGACGGTAGGGACAACGATTTGGACGGATTTGTAGACCTTAACGACCGAGGATGTGAGAGTATTTTTGATAATGATGAAACGGACCCTATCACCGTTGACCGATATCAATGTAGCGATGGGGAGGACAACGATGGTGATGGGAAGAGAGACTATGGAGAAGACCCAGGGTGTGACTCAGCCATAGACAACAACGAAGTAGATGATCCTGAGGGCTATGCATGTAGTGATGGTATGGATAATGATGGAGACGACCTCGTTGACTCCGAAGACCCTGGCTGTGGCTCCCCGACCGATGATGATGAATTCAATCTGCCTATTGATATTTGTATCCTTGAACCAGAACATCCAAACTGTATCGATCCTGTAGACTGTGAAAATGATCCAACCAATCCCGCATGCGTTCAGTATGATTTTTGTGATGAATATCCCAACGATCCAGAGTGTCTCGAAGGTTCGACATACTGCGAAACGTATCCCAACTTGTGCCACCCTATTGATGGCCCAAGGAGAATAGACGTTATTGGTGGGGCAGTGAGAGATATCCTCACAGGTATCGTTGGTGAAACAGCAAAAATCGCAGGTATTGCGGCTATTGGTGTCGCTGGAGTAGTTTCGTTTCTTATCGCCAACCCGTTTTCACTCTATGACCTCCTCCTCCTTCTCATGCGACTATGGTCACTCCTACTCGTAGCGCTCGGTATCAAAAAGAAGAGTAACCCGTGGGGGACGGTCTACGATAGTGTGACGAAGCAGCCGATTGATCCTGCCTATGTGGTGTTGATGGATATGGCGGGCAATGAAGTCGCAACATCTATCACTGATATTGATGGGCGCTATGGCTTTGCAGTCCCTCCAGGCACCTATACAATCATCGCCAACAAGACCAACTACGAGTTCCCGTCAAAGAAACTCGCAGGCAAGATGGAGGATGAACTGTACAAAGATCTCTACTTTGGAGGGCCAATCGTCGTCACTGAAGAAGGAGGTATCATTGCTCGGGATATCCCGCTCGACCAGCTCAATTTTGACTGGAACGAATACGCAAAAAACGAACAGCACCGTTTGCGTAGCTACAAACGCCGAGACCTCCTCGTCGCGCGCATCTCTGGGACACTCTTCATTATCGGATTCATCATTACGGGAGTTTCAACCGTGATTGTCCCTTCAACATTCAATATCGTATTGATGTCGGTATACGTCATCATGGCGCTTTTGAGAATATTTGGATTCCAGGTACGTCCGACCGGAAGTGTTGCGGACACTGTGACAGATATGCCGCTGCCATTCAGCGTGGTCCGTATTGTTTCGAATGTGACCAACAAAGAAATCACACACAAGGTTGCTGACCGTACCGGCAAGTACTACGCACTTGTTGCCAACGGTAACTACCACGTCGTCGTTGATCGTAAAAACCCCGATCAGTCATATACACCAGTACACGTACCTGATGAAATCGAAATCAAAAAGGGATACCTCAAGCACGACTTTAAGGTATAGCAAAAAAATCCCCCGTGAGATGCGCTCTGAAGAGCATTTCACGGGGGATTTTTGTATGGAGGGGTTACTCTGTCGGGATGAGTGCGTTGATCTTTTCGATAACATCACTGAGGGTAAAGTTTGATTTAACCATGAACTCAGCAGCGCCTGCATCGAGGACGCGCTTCATCTCAGCGTCATCAGAGAGGTTCGAGAACACGATGACAGGGATTCCTTTCGTTGCGTCATCTGCCTTGAAGCGTGTGAGGAGCTCAAAGCCATCAACATCAGGGAGCATGAGGTCGAGAAGGATAATGGTCGGGAGCCCTGTTGCCATAACAGCTTCGATCTCTGCTTGGTTTGTCGCGGTTGCAACTTCAAACCCTTCATGAGTGAACTTGGAGCTTTCGAGGTTTTTCAAAAATGAGTCGTCTTCGATGATCAGGATTTTTTTCATATATAGGCAGTATACCCCAAAGTCTCGTTTTGCAAAGCGATTAGCCGATAGGGAGTGAAAGGATAAACGTCGTTCCAGTCTCAGGAGTACTTGTGAAGGCGAGCGTGCCACCCTGACGCTCAATGATGTGTTTGGTGGCATAGAGGCCGAGTCCCACTCCTGCATACGTTTCTTTTGTATTGGAAGCGCGGAAGAATTTCTCAAATATCTTGGGCTGCTCATCGGATGGTATGACGATCCCGCGATCGGCTACGGTGAGCACAGCATTCGTAGTAGCTATCGTAAGCGAGAGTGTGATATCCGTATCGGAGTTGCCATACTTGATGGCGTTCTCGAGGAGGTTGTGGAGTGCGATGCGGAGTTTGTCGGGGTCTCCGATGACTATCACTGGTGACGGTGGTGGCGTGTAGCGCAAATGCATTCCCTTGGATGCTGCCTCGCTCGTGAAATCTTTGATGGATTCTTCGGTGAGCGATGAGAGTGAGACAGGGAGGGATTGATAGGTGATAGAGCTACCCTCAGTGTTGATGACTATCATCGTATCATTGACGAGCTGTATCATGCGCTCGTTTGCTGTCCGGGCCTGTTTGAGCATGGCAGACTGTGTTTCGTTGAGTGAGCCAAAGTCGCCATCGAGGAGCATTTGGAACATCCATTTCATCGCTGAGAGCGAGGTGCGGAGCTCGTGCGCAGACACGAGGAAGAAATCGATCTTTTCTTGGGGCTCGTGCTGGGGAGTTTCCATTACAACTATTGTATCATTTATACGGCGTGAAAATAAAAAAGGCTTTCACGGAGTGAAAGCCTTAGTAAGCTTTTTACGCAGCTTCTTTTTTTATAGGGTTAATCTCCATCGAACACGTAATTGGGGTGAAAAGAGAGGCTCCCTTGTGTTTGATCTTTTGATGATGTGGAGGGATATTGACCCCGAATACTTTTACAGGAACTTCATCGATCAAAATATTCGTTAATCGGACCGCCCAATGACAGGTCTCGCCATTGCGTGTACGGATACACACAACATCGGTAATTTTTGATGCTACAACTTTGTGTAAAAGATCGGTCGTGATAGCCTTTGCACTATTGAGTTGTTTAATCCATACAAACCCTAAGGTTTGCAACTTCTTAGCTTCTACTGCGGTGTCGGCGGGGGTGCCGATCAAGAGGAACTTTCTTTGCATGGGTATATATTTTTTTTAATATAGTACCCTATTCAGCAAATAAGTCAATAAATACCAAACCATCCCCGTATGGGGATGGTTGTAATGAAAGGTGGTTATTTGCTTGCGACTAATTTAGATCCGTTAGTAGTTTCTGTAATTTTTGATGCGTTGGCTTTTAATTTTGCGAGCTCAGCATCGGATTGAAAGTACCTATTTCCCGCGAATATTTTGGGTAAATCTTCTGATTTAACAATAGTGTATTCACCGGTGAATCCAAAATCATTTCTAAAGCGTATAAGAACATCTTGTTGTGACGTATTAAGCATTCCCCCATCTTTTATATCTGAACTTTTTCGAACTGGATAAAACATTTCTGCTGCAGCGTGTTTGTTAGGGCTAAAAAGAATTTCACCTTGTTCAGCAAATGCAGCAAATGGATTTTCTTTCACTTCTTTTCCTGATTCTGATTCTATGTACACGATATCAGATGAAGGGGCTTTATAAAACGGATCATACTTTGCGGTATTCTCAGGAGAGATATATCCATTATCAGCTAGCTGTTGAGGAGAAATCCCACTTTTAACTTGGTCTATCAGCCATTTCTCGTATTCAGGTCCGCCCTTATTTTCACTAGGTTTAGCAGGTTCGATTTGCTTACCAGGAGTTACTTTGTAGCCGTACGTCTTATTATCTTTTTTGATTTTCGTGTAGTCTTCGGCAATTTTATTTACCTTTCGTGCATTATTAAAATCAATAGAGGTATTTTGTTTGAGTGAATCCTCAGGGTTTGTTTCAGTTGATTTTGCGCTTCCAGTTGCCACGGCACCCATAAAACCGAGGGTCATCATCCATTTTTTCATTTTCTTACCGAAGCCACTCTCTTGTTTTTTGGGAGGATGTACTTCTACAGGAGCTTCTTGTCTTTCTTGGGGATCGCGAGTATCTTCAAATTTTTCTACTAGTTGTCCGCGTAGTTCTTGAATCTTTGCTTTTTCACTGGCGATAAAAAATTCTTTTTCTTTATCATCCATTATTTTATATGATTTAAACTCCGTTTCAGAAGAAACAGGGCTGGCATCAAATTTTTCTACTTCATTCTCGTTGTTTCTCGAAGGGTTTTCTGCTGTATTCATACCCCCACACTATAGCATGCACTACTGGTACCGGGCCATGATTTCGGCTTCGACTTCTTCTCGGGGACGGCCGTACTTGAGGTAGGAGAGCTCTTTGAGTTTCTCGGCGACCACAGGATTGCCTGCAGGAGGGTACGGTGTTTTGGAGTTGAATGCCTTGACTGGCACGCCACCGACGAGCATTTTGATGTAACAGTTGAGGTTTTCTTGTTTGATGACGTCAGCAGGGGTGAAGGTCGGGGCAAGTTGCTTTTCAAAGATGTCTGCATTTTCTGGAGAGACGCGGTGGATGACCATGGTACCGACGTTCCCAAAGATCGCATTTTTGATACCTTCTTCGAGCTGTTCGATATACTGGTGCGCGACATTGAGCGAGAGACGGTATTTGCGGGCCTCAGAGAGGATCGTGGAGATAGAGTCAGTGGTGACGTTTTGGAACTCATCGATGTAGAGGTAGAAGTCGTTGACCTCGCTTTTGCCGACGATGTCGACACGAGAGAGTGCTGCCATCGTGATCTTGCCGACCAAGAGAAGTCCAATGAGGTTTGAGTTGATATCACCGAGACGGCCCTTGGAAAGATTGACCAGGAGTATCTTTTTCTTGTCCATAATCTCGCGGAAGTTGAGCACGCTCTCTTGCTGTGCAACAACAGGGCGCATGATGTCGTTGGAGATGAAGACGTCAAATTTGTTGGTGATGTAGGGGACGAAGTTGGCAAGTGCGGATTCACCCGTTGTCTTTTCGGCATTTTGCCAGAACTGCTTGATGATCGGGTTGTTACATTTTGAAAGCTTCATATCGCGAAACGGCTTGTCGGTGAGGACACGGCCGATCTCCAAGAGTGTTGATCCAGATGCAGGGTCCTCCATGACCAGTCCTGCAGAATTGCGGAAGTATTGCTCAAACATTGGTCCACCCGCAGTTTTCATATCGAAGAGCTTGTTGAAAATAGAGAGGAGTTCATTGATGACGAAGATCTTTTGTTCTGGGTAGTTGGCATCATATTCAAGCATGTTGAGCCCCATCGGACGTGCAGTGTACGCAGGGTCAAAGTAGATGACGTCGTCGATGCGCTCTGGAGGGATATTTGCCAGTATTTTTTCGATATCATTGCCGTGTGGGTCGATGAAGCAGACGCCATCACCATTTTTGATATCCTGTATGATCATGTTTAATAGAAACACAGTCTTACCAGTACCGGTCTGTCCGATGACATAGGTATGACGAACACGGTCTTCTTTGGCAAAGAGGACGTCAGTCGTTTGTCCGCGATATGTGTTGGTACCGATGACGATACTTTTTGGAGCTGCTGCAAAGACAGGGGCAGGTGCACTTGCCGCAGACGACTCTTTCAGCTCAGGAGCTGCGAGGAAGCCGACAGGGAAGTGAAAGAGTGTGGCGAGCTCATCGACGTTCAGCGAGAGCTGTTCGGCATTGTTTCGTGTGCGAAACGTGAAGTCGTGAACGAAGGGCGTGAGGTTGGATGCGCGTACGTCATGCCATATGAGTGTGTTTGAGTTGGGGAGTGTGAACTGTGCAAAGGACGCTTTGATCGTACTGAGGATACTTGTCGCGCGCTCGACGGTCACACCGGTCGCAATGATGCGGATACCCGCAGTGAGTGTCTGGCTTTTTGCCTTGGCGGTAGCAAATTCAATCCCACGAGTATCAACCTTTTTTTCTTTTTCATCATCTGTTTTGTCCTTTTCAAAAAACGCCATGAGGCCCTTGCCGAGCTCGCGACCAATGGATGCAGTTGCGTCTTTGTAGAGCTCTTTGACGGTGGTGCCACCTTTTTGTGCGCTGTCGATAACTGATGTGTAGAGCGCGTTGTTGTTGGTCGTATCATTTGAAATGATGATCTGGATCGCAGCACCTTCGCCATCTGCTTCGAGCTGTGAGAGTGAGCCGATGAGCGCTGCGAGCGGGTCGTGTTCAAACGCAGTATCGGTGTTGAGTGGGAATATCGCCGGCTCCTTGAGTCCTGCAACGCTGGCAGCAATACCCGAACCGGTTGCGTTGAAAATGTTGTAGTCATCGACGACTTCATCAATGATTGCAGTGGGGTAGTATGCGTGAACGAGCTTTTCAAACGTACTCTCATGTACACTCGGTACTGAGGCGTAGAGTCCGATGTCGCGACCGTTGTTTTGCACCGCGAGCTCGAGTACGTAATAGTCAGGGTCTGCACTGATGGTTGCGAGCATGCCCATGTAGAATTGTTTCATCGCCTGAATAAAGTTTTTGAAATCAATCTTGTCGTCAGTTGCCCCTGCAGCGAGCGTCACGACAAAGAGACGGTGCTGGAGCTCTTCTTTGAGTGCACTTCGTTCTTTGAGGCCAGGGATTGCGCCGATAGTGTGCAGATACTGCACAAGGAAACGATGGAAGTCATCGGTGAGGTGCGGGTCGTTCATAGCGGCGACGACATCGAGCGCGTTCTTGATACCTTTGGAGAGCATAATCCCAAAGAGTTCCTCGATCTTTTGATCGTGCGCTTCTGGTTTGAGACGAAGGACGATGCGCTCTGCTTCGTGCGGGGCAAGTACCGCAGTTTCATGAATGAAGTCTTTTGCTTCTGCATCTGCGTACTGTTCGATAGTATGTCGTGCCGCACCCTCAAGATTCTGGTGGGGCTTGCTCTGGAGAAG
>JAGOVD010000027.1 GCA_018060905.1 Minisyncoccota bacterium | reverse complement strand
GTGTTCTCTGCATGGTAGTGCTTGGCTTTGTACGCGACGAAATCTTTACGGGTAAATCCTGAGACGTTTTCTTTGGTGCCGGCAATAGACCACCCTGCGGGTTGGTCTCCGTACATGAGACGCATGAGTGTTTCTCCCACTTTTTGCTGGGGCATGTCTTCGTACATGTTGATCTCTTCGATGATGACACCGCGTTCTTTCTGAATCTCAGCTTCGGGAAGTGTAGAGTGGAGATAGATATCACTGAGGACTTCGAGGAATGTCGGCACATTTTTAGGAATACCTTTGGCAAAGTAGCCGGTGTATTCAGTCGACGTGAATGCGTTTGATATTGCACCGATTCCTTCGAAGCTCTCGCCAATCATCTTGGCGGTTGGAAGCTTCTCGGTCCCCTTGAAACACATATGCTCGAGGAAGTGCGAGAGCCCGCTCTCTTCCTTGCTCTCGTACACTGACCCAGTACCAACAAGCACAAGTGCTGTCGCCGTGAGCGCTGCTGGTTGTGGAATGACGAGCAACCGCAAGCCGTTCGGGAGTGTTTTGAGAATGGGTTTCATAGGATTGTATTAAATAGGAAAAGGAAAGGAAGGACAAGATAGATATAGGTCACCATCAATAATTATTGAGAGTTTCTAATAGATACTCCAGCTGCGAGCAATGTTTGATATAGAGGGCCAGTACACGTTACGTTTTCTCCATTCAAGATATTGGTATGCATTTGTGCGACTGCTGTTGCTACATTAACACGATTATCATATGTACATGTCATCGGTTTATTTTTCCAGCTTGGCGTGTAGTCCATCATAAGCGATGTGTATTCTTCGGTCATCTTGCAGCCACCTGGTACCGATCCTATGATTTCGTACCGTGAAGTATCGAACGCCCCTGTAATGTCTGCTTTTGCAGGTGTACATGCTGCAAAATGCTGTTCAAAACATCCCGCAGTACCACAATTCTCAGTTGTAGTGTTTGACATTTTTACTGTGACAGATCCATTATCAGTGATAGAAGTTCCGGTCGTTGTTTGGGTAGAAGTCACAGTTTTTGGCTCAGATGACTCATCGTTCGGAATAGCAGCCGTATCTGAAGGATTTGTATTCAACGAAACTACTTCCGTATTTAATTTGTGATCATAGACAACGTATCCTGTAATACCAAGAACTACCACTATTGCTATAAGTATTCCTATAAATCCTGATTGTTTATTCATATATGTGAGTATACTCTTATTTCAATTTGTTATTTATATACATTTCAAGCTCTCCAATCGCAATACGCTCTTGGGTACCGGTGTCACGATCACGAATGGTGACAGTATCGAGGAGATCAGAATTTTCGCCGAGGGTATCGAAGTCGATGACGATGCACCATGGTGTCCCGATCTCGTCCTGTCTGCGATAGCGCTTGCCGATATTGCCGTTGTCATCCCACATGATCGCGCCAAACTTTTTCTTGAGCATGCCAAACACTTCCCGTGCTTTTGCGACGATCTCTGGTTTATTTTTCAAGAGTGGTGAAACACAAACTTTAACTGGTGCAACACGTGGCTCGAGTTTGAGGAACACTCGCTTGTCATCACCCTCTCCTACTTCCTGATACGCACTTGCAAGCACAGCAAGGACGAGGCGATCAACACCAAACGTTGGCTCGATGCAGTGTGGGGTGAAGCGTTCTTTTGTTTCTTCATCAAAATAATTGAGGTCAGTACCACTTGCTGTTGTGTGTGCCTTGAGGTCGTAGTCGGTACGGTATGCAAGACCAAGGAGCTCCTTTTGTCCAAATGGAAAATCAAACTCAGTATCGACACTTCGCTTGGAGTAGTGTGCGCGATCTCCATCGGGTACTTCAATTTTATGAATACCTTCTTTTGGAAGTCCGATAGTTTCCAAAAACTTTAGTTGCTCTCCATAGAGTGCATCAAACGTCTCATTGACCCTTGCTTCATCTCTCGGGTCGACGAAGTATTCGATTTCCATTTGCTCAAATTCACGGACGCGAAATATAAAGTCGCGCGGTGCAATTTCATTACGAAATGCCTTGCCGATCTGTGCCATACCAAACGGAAGCTTGGGTGAAAATGTGTCGAGTATGTTTTTAAAGTTCACAAACATACCCTGCGCAGTCTCTGGGCGAAGGTATGAGATAGAGTCATCGCTCTCCACTGCACCCACACTTGTCTTGAACATCATATTGAACTGACGCGCTTCGCCGAGTGTTCCCTCTTTTTCGCAGGTTGGACACATTGTGCTCTCGACATGGTCCGCACGAAATCGTGATTTGCAGTTACTACATTCTACGAGCGGATCAGAAAAACCCCCCACGTGTCCGCTTGCCTGCCATACTTTTTGATTCATCAAAATAGCAGCGTCGATACCATACATATCTTCTCGATCGCTCACGAACTGCTTCCACCAGAGCTGTTTGATATTGTCCTTGAGTGCAACCCCAAGTGGTCCGTAGTCATAGATACCAGCCATTCCTCCATATATCTCAGACCCTTGGAAAATAAAGCCTTTGCGCTTACAGAGGCTGACGAGTTGTTCCATAGATACAGGGTCTTTCATAGGCTTTTATGGTAGCACACGATCGGTCCCCGTGGTATAGGCTGGATCAGTGTCAAATTTGGTCGTCACTGACCCTCGTGTTGCAGTGATCGGTACTCCTGCGACTGTATCCGTTGCGGTGATCGTCGTTTCGCCGAGCAAGAAGAGTGGGCTCCCTACCTGTGTTTTAGTGGGTCGAGCTTTCACCTGAAATGAGACACTTCGATTTTTCGGTGTTGCTGTTATTTTTGGGAGTGGGCCGATCATCCATGTCACCGTTCGTGAGTCAGCATTATAGGTGAGATTTTCAGATGCAGGAACGATGACGCCTGCCCATGTAACACCAGACGGTAGCACTGCCGATGCAGTCGCATTGGTGAGCGCATTGTCAGTCGGTAGCATGGTCCAGTTGAGTGTGTAAGTTGTCTCAATATCTGCGCGCGGTGGATAGGGACCACTGTTTTTTATAGGACCGATGGAGTAGAGTCCTTGTGCGGCGAACTGCAGGTTTGATGCAAACCGAATCGTTTTTTGATCTATCGTGTTGATCTCCTGCGCGATACCTCCTTGATCAGGGAATGATCCACTAATCGAAAGCCCGAGCACAATATCACGTGACTCTCCATTTTCTGATGGTATGACCTCAAATGTAAATGGAAACTCTCCTCTATCCCCTGGCGCAATGCTCGTCAGCGCACTGTTTGAATCAGGTGTCCACGTAATCGTGCGATCGAGCTGGTTATAGTAGCTATCGGGTGCAACGATCGATGCGGTATCAATCGTCGACCCCTCAAGTGAGAGTGTAAACGTCGGATTAGACACACGCTGTCCAGAATTGTTGACCCAGTTGATCTTTCCGGAAACATTTTGTCCCATAGTGAGCGCGATCGTATCATCAGTCTTGCCTCCCACACTGATCGTTCCCGCAATGAACGGCTGGATGATAGTCATCGTCGAAAGTATCGAGTTGTATGCGACGGCGATTTTGCTACTCGTCTCATTTTCTGGTGTACCGACATAGATTCGAAATGCTTTTTCATCACTGATCTCACCGATGAGTCTCCCTACAATTGCAATAGTCCGCTCATCTCCTTTCTGGAGATCGCCGAGATTCCAGACATTGTTGCCACTGATCGGGGAAGGTGTGGCTGACTGGAAAACAAATCCATTGGGATACTCCACACGAGTAACGACATTGTTAAGTAGTTTGTCGCCGGAAAACATGTTTTTGATGGTGAGAGTGAATGGCTGGTTCGACACAACTGCCGTCGGTGTATCGACGGTCAGTCCGACAGGGCTCGAGCTCACCATGACCGAGAACGTATTTTCTTTTTGGAACGAAGCACTAGATCCTGCCAGTTGGTATGTCAGTACTGCCTTGATCTCGCGACTGATGCCTTGTTCTCCATATAAAATAGCAATAAACTCTTCGCTCTTCGTTTTCCCTGAAGCGACACTACCAAGCGGTCGTTCAATACGCACCACATCAGTCCCCGTCTCATCGGTCGCTCCTTTGGGGTAGTTGATGACGAGGGTTGCGTTTTCAAGCGCTGCTGCATTTTTGTTTACTATCTCAACTTGGATAGGGAGCTCTTCACCTCCCCCGATAAAGGAGTTGCCAAGGATGACGAGATCGACGTTTTTGCTCGAGAGCGTCGTCGCCCCTCTATAAAAAGAAAACAGTGCAACACCGAGCGCTGCAATGAAAAAGAAAAGTGCAAAAAGAAAAAATCTCTTGTACCCCGACGAAGTCACATGATGGACCCGTTCCTCCTTTGGGAGTGCCGTCTCCCCCCATGTAGATGTGGTGTTTTGCTTCACAGGACGCAAGATACCAAACTTGCGCTTGGGGATGTTTTCGGGATCACGGGTATAGAGTCGCTGTTGAAGTTCAGCGATATGATCGATTTCTTCATTTGCCATAGCTCTAGTATACCCTACAAATGTGTTTGTTTGATCGTCTCATTGACGAGTGTGATGAATTTCTTGGTAGTTGGTTCATCGATCGTCGCGAGTGCCTGCTCAAATGGGAGCGCAAAGAGTGGGAGTTCGTGCTCTTCGATAGCGACATACCCCAGGTGCACGAGTGTGCGCCAGATCGCAAGCGTATCAAAGACCTTGGCGCCCATATCCGTCGTAAGGACTTGTGCGCATTCCTCGATGTGTGCGTAGAGCTCACTGTGTACCCCTTCGTCAACCAAGAACCGCTCGAGTGTCGCCAGTGTGCGCACGTATGGGCGTGCGAGTAGCTGTGCCGGATCATCTGCAAGTGGGTTGAACTGGAGCGTGGCCGAGACGAGTCGCCAGACGTCCTTGCCTTTGACGAGGTCAACATCAACAAATGCATAATCGACGAGTTGTCCTTTGAGCTTCGCAGTCCCCTTGCGCACTCCGGTCGCAACTGCAACGACGAGACCGAGCTCCTGGGTAAAGAGCCAAAAGAGCTTATTGGACTCGCCCGACGGCAAACTCTTGATGATCACCGCCTTGGTGTGATAGATCGTGTGCATGAGCTACGCTGCTATGTCTTTCTTTTCTTTGTCTGCGTCTTTTGTCCAGTCGACAATATTCTTTTCTAGAGAAAATTCATCATGAGTCACCGTTTCAGGATCTTCGACAAAAGAGTGTTCTTCAAATTTTTGCTCCAACGTATGCTCAGGAGTCTCTTCATTATTTTGTTTAAACAAAAAGTCTTTGATCCGCTTTCCCCAACTACGTTCTAGCTTAGGACGATCATTTTTTCCAAGTGTAGTCTTGAGAGTTTTCATATTGTCGTGCTCTGCCCCTGTATTGGGTTGTCCTCCAAAATACCGCTCGTCTTTTCTACTGGAGTATCGCTTGTTTTGTATTACTTTATCATGGCTCATTGAAGTAATCGGTTCGTTTGTTTTGCGTCGACCTATTCGTGGCGTTATTTCTTTTTCAATATCAGGAAACTCTTCTTCCTTTTTTGGTTTCTCGTATTTACCCCAATCAATCGGATTGTGCTTGAGTTCCCCATCTTCTAGATCCTCTGTATATACTGACGCTACTCCACCACCTTCATGATACTTGAGCTCCTTGTTTAGTTGTTCAATTTTTCGCTTATCTGATTCTTCTGCGTCAGTATCATCCTTGTATTCCTCTTTGATCGATCGATCGTAAAAATCTTCTACATCCGCACCTTCTTCTTGTTCCGATATCTCATCTTCGGTCAGTTCTTTCTGAGGAATTTCTTCGATTGCTATAAACCCTTTACCTGTTTTTTTCTTCTTATTGATATCATTTTTATTAACGCGAATATCCTCTTCCCGGTCTGGATTATTGACGTTTTCTTCCATGTATTTTTCCATAT
>JAGOVD010000005.1 GCA_018060905.1 Minisyncoccota bacterium | reverse complement strand
GTGACAATGGTTGCGAGGTAGTTGTTCGTCGCTTCACCTGGACGAATACCGGGGACAAATGCACCATTTTTCTGAAGGTTGGTTGCAATCTGCTTTGGATCAAATGTAACTGCGGTGTAAAAATACGTAAAGAAGACAACGAGGACAAAGTACACTATCGAGTAGAGCACCGTGTTCTGAAGGAAAGACGTCAGACCCTGACTAATCGCCTGGAGTCGTAGTGACTGCGATGTCTGAAAAAGTCCTGCGAGAAATTGTGGGAACAAGAGGAGTGATGATGCAAAAATGATGGGCATAACACCAGCCTGTGTAAGGCGAAGTGGAAGATAGCTCTCGTTGCCTCCGAGTGTTCGGATACCACGCACCTGTCGTGCATAGGTAACCTTCACCGGGCGCTCTGCTTCATAAATATAGATAACACCTGCAATAACGAGGAACCCGATTGCGACATAGAGGAGTACCATCGGAATCTGATCCGGGGTAAGAGTGAAAAAGAATTGAGATATCTTTGATGGGATAACTGCCAAAATACCTGCCATGATGATGAGTGACGTACCGTTTCCAATACCGAATTCATTGATAAGTTCTGCAATCCACAAGAGGAGCATGGAACCTCCAACAATGATGACAATGTTTGAGGCGAGCGACCCCGCAGAGAGTGCCCCAATCGCGCCTTGGCTTTGGAGATATTTGATAAACGAAAAGGCCTGTAGTGCCGCAATTGGTACTGAGATAAGACGAATGTATTGATTAAAGGTTCGGCGACCCGCATCCCCGCTCTCCTGCATAAGCTCTTTGAGCGATGGTACCATCATCGAAAGCACCTGCATGATGATGGAGGCAGTAATGTATGGACCAACTCCAAGCATCACGATAGAGAACGACGAGAGTCCTCCCCCAGAGAGCACATTGAAGAGCCCGAGAAACTGATTACTTGCGAGAAACTGATTGAGTCGCGCAATATCAACTCCTGGTACAGGGATAACAGCGAGAAATCGAAATACGAACAACGCCGCTACCACAAACAAAATCTTGCTGCGGAGTGACTTGTCAGTAAAGAGTGTTGTGAATTTTCGGAAAAATGAATGCATGTTACTTGATCATACCACCTGCAGCCTCGATCTTTGCTTTTGCGGCGTCAGTGAGTTGGCAGTCGTAGATCTCTACAGAGAAATCTATCTCACCACTCGCGAGAATCTTGACTGCAGGGAGAACGCCTTTTTTGCGACGAATCATGTTCTTATCAAAGAGTGTTGCAGGCGAAACGACTGCTCCCTTGGTAAATACTTTTGCAATAGCACCAACGTTGACTGTTTCTGGAGTTGCGCGAAATGCTCGAAAGATGTTCTTGCCACGACCGCGGAGCTTGGGGAGTTTCTTGATACGATCTCGAATCTCCGGACGAATCTTGTGCCCTGCACGAGACTTCTGCCCCTTGGTACCGCGACCTGAAGTCTTGCCACGCTTTGAGCCTCGTCCGACGAGCTTCCCTTTCTTGTTTTCTGTTTTTCGTTTTAATGCAAACATATTATTCTTTGACTACTTCTACAACTTCAGCGGTAACGACCGGTTCGATCTTGCCACCAAAGATGTGCTTGGTACTAATCGTTGCAAATGCCTTCATACATGCACGTGCGGTATTGAGCTTGTTTTTACTACCAGAGAGCACCTTGCCTGAAACATTTTTGACACCAGCAATCGTTACAATATCGCGAAGTGCGGCACCCGTAACAAGTCCTTTCCCATGGTTTGGAAATAGCATAACACGAGAAGCATTGTACTTGGCTGAGACGTCGTGCGGGATTGAGTGTTTGTCAGTGCGCTTGATCTTGATTGCGTTTTTCTTTGCATCTTTGAGTGCTTTTGCAATCGCAAGAGCCGTGTCATTCCCCTTTCCTGTTCCGAGCCCAACAACACCAATATTTTTGTCGCCAATAATCATTGATACGGCAAATGACATACGTCGTCCTCCTGCCACCACACGAGTCACGCGGCGAATATCGAGGATTTTTTGATCAACATCTTTGACGCGATCTGCAAACGTCTTGCCTCCTGGGCGAGGTCGTCGTGCAAACGGAGCGCGGTCAGGAGTTTTTGCGCCGGTCGTTGTTGGTTTTGCTGTGTGTGTTGGTGTTGCCATATGTATTAAAAATTAAGTCCGCCCTCGCGTGCTGCATCAGCAAATGCCTTGATGCGCCCCGCATATCGGAAACCGTTGCGGTCAAAGACAACTGCGTCGATACCCTTCGCTTTTGCGGCAGTCGCAAGCGCGGTGCCAGCAAGCACTGCTCCGGCAACCTTTGTTCCACTTTTCTTTGCAACATCATTGGTCGCGACGAGGGTCACACCCTTGGTGTCATCAATGAGCTGTGCATAGAGAAAGTTGTTTGAGCGAAACACGGAGAGTCGTGGGCGTGATTCGGTACCAGAAACAACTGAACGAATCTTTCGCTTGTTTCGGAGTCTCTTTTGTTGTGGTGTTGATCGTGACATATAGTGAAATTATATTATGCGGTCTTCTTGCCGGCCTTGCGTCGGATGACTTCATCACTGTAGTGAAATCCTTTCCCTTTGTACGGCTCAGGTTTCTTGAGTGCGCGGACTTTTGCTGAAAATTGACCCACGAGCTCTTTGTCGATACCACTGATCGTAATGTTGTTCTTTTCTGCGGTAACGGTCAAGCCGGCTGGGATTGCAACAACGACGGGGTGTGAAAATCCGAGCGCAAGGTGGAGGTCAGTACCCTTCACTTCACTCTTGAATCCAACACCGTCGAGGATAAGTTTCTTTGTGTACGGTGCATTGACTCCTGCGATCATGTTCTTGACGTGAGACGCGTAGGTCCCCCAGATTGCACGAGAAAATGGGTCCATTGCCTTTGGGGCAAAAGTAACCATACCATCAGCAATCGTGATCTCCACGAGGTCTTGGAAGGTCTTGGTCAAAGTACCGAGTGGTCCAATAACCTTCACAACGTTGTCGGTGTAGGTGACCTCTGTCTTTTCTGGGATTACCAGTTGTTGTTTTCCAACTCTGCTCATATATTACCAAATCATAAATAATGCTTCCCCGCCGACCATTTCCTTGCGCGCCTGCTTGTCCGTCAAGATCCCTTTTGGGGTCGAGAGGACAACCATACCATGACCATTCTTGACGCCACGGATATCGTGGACACCAAGGTACGTGCGACGAGATGGCTTGCTCATACGCTTCACATCATGGATACGAGGGGAAGCTCCAGTATAGGCAAGAGTGATCTCAAGTACGGGGACGTTGTTCTTTTCGGTCTTTTTTGAGACTTCAGTCACATACCCCTGCTCTTTCAAACACTGCGCAATCGCGTGCTTGAGCTTTGAGAACGGGACAACCACTGTTTTCTTTGAAACGAGTGCGCCGTTCTTCATCGAGATGATCATGTTTGAAATTGGGTCAGTTACCATATTGCTGTATATTACTTGGTCGTATTACCATGAACTCTTTCTAATACCAGGGATCATGCCTTCGTTGGCAAGCTCGCGGAAACAGATGCGACAAAGTCCGAAGTCACGCATGTAGCCATGACGACGACCACAGCGGAAGCAGCGGTTTACCTGTCGAGTGCTAAATTTTGGCGTCTTTTTTGAACGCGCAACAGTTGAAGTTTTTGCCATAAAATGGTGCGTTCTGGGGAATATCGCACGGTTATTTCTCTAGATTCCCCTTGCGAGGTCCCCAGAGAGAGAAACGTGGATTACCGAAGAACTGGGGTATCGTACCAGAAGAGGTCTCTGAAGTCAATTAAAAATCCCCCGGCATGCCGAGGGACTCCTCATTAGTAATGAAACACACCGAGACTAAATGCGATGAGGCTAAGGATAATGTGCGTCAGTGTAATGAGATACATATTCTTATACTCCCGATACAGCAAAGTGAAGATGACAGCGCCTGGCGCTACAAATGCCATAACCTGCAGTGGTCGCGGAAAAAGACTGTGCATTCCGATGAACAAGGTGATAACGAGTAGCGGTGGTACGACCTTGCTCTTGGCGAACATGCGGGTTGCGATGTTTGCAAGGAAGCCCCAGTACAAGATATCTTGCATGTGGCAAAAAATGCCGGACCAAAGCACCAGCTTGGACGTACTAACCTGACTCAAATCAATGGGTTTTGTAAAACCCAAGGAACGAGCGTACGGACCTGCGAGTAACAGTGCTACACCCCAGACAAGTGGGTACCACCAAACTCCTTTGAAGAATCGTTCGGGACGGAATCCAATATCTGACCATTTCCATACACCTCCCACAAGCAACACACCTATAATAGTTGCAACAAAAATAAATGTAGTGCCAAGAAGTATCGGATTTTGTATTTCAGATGAGAAAGGATGTGCATGACCAATAACAACAGGGGTAATAGCGGTAAAGAAGAATAAGAATGCGAATGATCGAGTTATTAAGTTACTAATCATAAACAGATTTTTTATTACTCTACTCCTCTCTCAGTAAAAATCAAATCTCCCCACTGTTTTGTGGGGAGATTTTTAGAGTAAAAAATTATTTCTTTGCGTCTTCTTTCTTGAACGGAATGCCGAGGTGTTCGAAGAATGCGAGCGCTTCTTCTTTGTTCTTTGCACTTGAAACGAGGGTGACGGCGAAGCCGAACACGTCGCGGAGGTCTTCGTCAGAGGTTTCTGGAAAGATAGAGTGCTCCTTGATACCAATCGTCATGTTGCCGATGTTGTCGACAGTCTTGCGCTCAATACCACGGAAGTCTTTGGTACGTGGGATAGCAACGTTGATGAGTTTGTCGAGGAAGTGTTGCATGCGCGCACCACGGAGGGTCACGGAGACACCGATTGGGTCCCCTTCTCGAACCTTAAATGATGCGACTGATTTCTTGGCGATGCGGAGTGTCGGCTTTTGGCCCGTGATCTTTGAAAGGCGATCGATGATCGTGTTGTTTTTCTCACGGTCTTTCTTCATTCCACTACCGGTACCACTTGCCACAACGATCTTGAGGAGTCGAGGAGCTGCAAGCTTTGCCTTGTAGTTAAACTGCCCAAGGGTCTTGTACGCACTATCCTGTTTTTGTTTGGTGATTTCCATAGTATGTAAATTATTTTATTTCGTTGCCGCTCTTCTTGGCAAATCGAACCATCTTGTCGCCGACCTTTTTCTTGCCGATACGAGTCTTGGTTCCCCCTTCTACGAACATAACATTTGATGCGTGTAGTGGAGCTTCTCGCTCAACGATAGAACCTTTTTCAGTCTTTGTCTTTGCTTTGACGTGGAACTTCACTTTGTTCACCCCGTCAACGAGTACTCGCTCACCGACTACTTGTGCAACCGTACCTTTAGCACCCTTGTGCTTGCCGGCAATCACTATAACATTGTCTCCTTTCTTGATTTTCATAAAAATTATAGGACTTCTGGTGCTAATGACACAATTTTTTGGTATCCAAGCTCGCCGATCTCGCGCGGGATTGGGCCAAAGATACGACCAGCTTTTGGCTCCTTCTTACCCTTTTCGATGATTACGACAGCGTTGTCATCAAATCGAATGTACGAACCATCCTTACGACGAAACGCATTCTTTTGACGAACGACGACTGCATAACAGACATCCTTTTTCTTGACTGCCTTGCGAGGTTCAGCAACCTTGATTGAGAGGACAACGACGTCTCCAATACCCGCGTAGCGGCGTTTTGAACCGCCAAGTACCTTGAAGATCTTGCCGACCTTTCCGCCGGCATTGTCTGTGATTTTTACAATTGATCCATCTTGCAACATATAATTATTTTGACTCCTTAATTACTTCAAAACGCTTATCCTTTGAAAGAGGGCGTGTCTGACGCAAACTTACTGTGTCGCCGACCTTTGATTCATTGTTCTCATCGTGTGCCTTGAACTTCTTGGTTATTTTCAAGAACTTCTGGTACTTTGGGTGCTTGACGAAGCGGGTTACTGAAACAACCACGGTTTTATCCATTTTGTCTGAGACAACGGTCCCGGTCAGTATTTTGTTGTTGGTTGTTTCGGTAGTCATGCTGAGATACGTATATTACTTATTTTTTGAGTTCTGTCGAGCTCGGGACTAGATGCGCTCAACGACACGTGTCTTGAGTGGGAGTTTTGTCCCCGCCTTGCGAAGCGCTTCTTTTGCGGTCGCTTCTGGAACGCCGTCTACTTCAAAGATGATGCGACCAGGGAGCACTTCCATGCAGTACCCGTCGAGATCCCCCTTGCCTCCACCCATGGGTACTTCGGCTGGCTTTGAGGTGATTGGTCGGTCTGGAAAGACTCGAATCCACATGCGGCCAACTTTGGTGAGGTGGCGAGATGCTGCCTTGCGAGCTGCCTCGATCTGGTTTGAGGTGATGCGCCCCATACTCTCAGTCTTCAAACCGTATGATCCAAAAGAAACAGTCGTTCCGCGTGTCTCTACACGACCCTCCATTTTGGTTCGTTTCTTTTGCCATTTTCTAAATTTTACTTTTTTCGGGAATAACATGTTATTTTTTCTCTTCCTTATCAAACACTTGGCCCTTGTAGATCCATACCTTGATACCGATCACACCGTAGGCGAGGTTTGCACGTTCTCGTGCAAAGTCGATATCAGCACGGAATGTCTGAAGTGGGATTGATCCACGCTTCAACACTTCGCTTCGTGAGATCTCCGCCCCACCGAGTCGTCCACCGAGATAGAATTTGACCCCTTGGACACCGCGAACAGCCATCACCTTTTCGATGAGTTGCTTCATGACGCGACGGTACGGGAGACGCTTCTCGAGACCTTCGGCAATCATGTATGAAACGATCTTTGCATCTGCATCAGGACTTGGGACTTCGGCGATTTCAAGTTTGATATCATCGGTAACATCAAGCTTTGCTCGTTTGAGTTCTTTGACGAGATCCGCCTTGAGCTTCACTGCGCCTTCACCACTTCGGCCAATGATCATACCAGGACGTGACGTGCGCAAAATGATGCGGAGTGCCTTTTGGCCACGTTCAATTTCAACACTTGAGAGGTATGACCCACGAAGTCGTTTGTCGAGGTATTCACGGATAACAACATCAACATGGAGGTTGTTGACATACTTTTTGTCAGTTGCAAACCAGCGTGATTTCCAATCACGGAGGATAACAAGTCTATGGGCGTATGGGTGGACTACTTTTGACATATATTATTTTTTATTAACCTTACGTTTACTCGCTTTTGGGACGATTTGCGCAAGTGTAACGGTCACATGAGAGTTTCTCTTATTAATAGGCTTTGCAACACCCATCGCACGTGGCATAGAGCGTTTGAGGACGATACCTTTGTTCACCTCAATGTTCTTGACCATGAGGGTTGTCGCGTCTGCACCTGCAGAAACAGCGTTTGCTGCAGCGCTCTTGATGAGCTTTTGCATAGGGAGTGCACCGCGCTTGACCATATACGCGAGCGTTACATCAGCATCAGCAAGTGACTTGCCTTTCACCGCATTTGCCACGAGGCGAACCTTGCGGGGAGATTGACGATAATTTGTAAGTGTTGCTTTCATAATGGTTTATGTATAGTGAGCTTGCTGAACTATTTCTTCTTGGCATCAGTGGTCGTTGCCTTTGCAGATTTTGCGGCACTGATTTCAGCTTCCTTTTTCTTGAGGTCAATATCCTTCTGCATCTTACCGCCGTGGCGAGTAAATTTGCGAGTCAATGAAAACTCTCCCAATCGGTGACCGACCATATCTTCGGTGACGAGCACATCGATATGTGCCTTGCCGTTGTGAACGCCAAAGGTAAATCCGACCATTTCTGGCGCAATCTGACTCGCACGTGCCCATGTCTTGATAGTCCCCGTTGTTGACGGAGATTTCCCTTCGATTTTTTTGAGTAATTTGGGTTCGATATACGGACCTTTTGCGAGTGATCGTGTCATAGTAGAAAAAAAGAAGCCCGGTTTTGAGCTCCGAGTATAGTAGCAAATCGATGGCAGAAGTCAACCCGGAAGTAGATCTTGGCATTGCGGCTCCGCCGCGTTTGTACGAAGTACTATGCCAAGGCTCACTTCCGGGTCAAGCTTTTATCCAAATAATCCTTAATTCTACGGGTAAACATCCTCCTCCCCGTGCTTGTTTTTAGATATTTTTCTCTACGATATGCGTCTATCTCTGACAGACATGCCTCGTAATAAATTACTTTCCATGGCATATACCGCTTAGTTGATTTGTTTAAACCGGTATTATGTTCATCTAATCGACGCTTCAGATCATTGGTGCAACCAAAATATAACTCATGAGGTTTCTGTTCACTTTGTAAGCAATATACATAGAACATATTTCTCCCCTTTCCCTAATGAAAAAGTGTCCAAAGCTTTGGTACAAAGACGACAATACCGACAATCGCTGCCCCGAGGGCGGTGATCAGCACTGCACCAGAGGCCACATCTTTGGTGTCACGGGCATAGGGATGGTACGTTGGGCTCGTGAGGTCAATGTCGATCTCCATCGCCGTGTTGAAGGCCTCAGCCGCAAGAACACTCGTGATAGACAGGAGGATCACCGCCCATTCCCCTTCGCTAATCTGAAGCCAAAAGCCAAGTCCGATAACGATGAGAGCAATCACCCCGTGCACCCACGCATTGTGCTGAGTCTTAAAGATGATCCCAATCCCCCGAAGCGCATGCTTCACACTTCGTGCCCGGGCGATGATTGAAAACCGCTTCTTTTGGGATAGTTTTGGCATATCGGAAGTATACCAAATAAAAACCCTCCTTCATGGAGGGCTTTAAGGATTCATTCTGCTATAGAAACAGCAGATACGTCGACATATTCCAGTCCATATACCTGCAGGAGACTTTTAAACACTCCTCCTTCTGCAACGTCTTGCTCAGACACCGGGGAAATATCTAAGGATTCAGTCGTAAACTCATGCCAGTCAATTTTAGTAATCCGTAATCCATCCCGAAAAAGAACATAACTTTCTCCGACGCGAAGACCAGTCCTGAACCGATCTGGCCTCTCGTTAGACAAAATATTGCCCAGTTCGCCGGCGCGTGACCCTAACCGATCCAGTACTATTTTTAATTCTTGCAATGAAGCGCTGAGGCATAGATCTATTATAGATTCAACCAGCACCCGCCTCTTTGCAAAATAAATATTTGTGAGACGCCTCCTTTTTATTTCATCCAAAGAAGTGGCTCCGTGCTTCTTGTAGACACTCCGCTTATTTTCCATATATTATTTTTCCTGCATACTAGCACCACAGCACTTTTTGTCAAAAAAAGCCCCGTGGCGGGGCAAAATATTAGTGATCCTTTTTGATTTGGTCGTAATAATTGCTGTAGAGGATGTGCGCTGCTCCAGTAATTCCTTTTTTATCAGCGAGACCCATACCATATGCAGATGGTGCGCCGACATCTGGAGTTAGTGCCGGCGGACGAACGGGGTGAGCAAATGTCGACCGCTTTGTTTTTGGGTCATACCGAGCTTCAGGCTCTACCCAAGATTTTATCTTTTTAGCCATAATTGTACTTTTCCTACACACTAGCATCCGAAATATCTTTGTCAAAAAAACAGCCAAATAAATGGCTGTTCCGAAGATCGACTAACACTGCGACACATTGCGACACCCGACATAACGCCACCTTATCTCAAACAGATTTCAATATATTTAGTTAAAAGAATTTTTAAATTGGCAGGGATATATATCCCTGCCCCGTGCCTATACTGTAGTGGACAGCAACACGGATGACGTCACACTGCAACTCAGTATTCTACAAATTCTCAAATTTCTTTAAGAACTTGATAAAATGGCGAAGATAAAAACCTTCGCCCCAAACTAGAGCCTGCCAGTCAAAAGTTAACTATACCGAGCTGCAGTGTGCAGATCATCACAAGAAACTTCTACAAACTTTCAATGTGATATTAAAAGTTTGATAAAAGTGGTGAGGATAGAAATCCTCACCCCAAAGATTAACTTACTACTAGACATCCACTCAGAACTCTACGAGACCTAACTGTGTGATTTACTTTTTAACAATTTAACTCCATCCTGGATGCATTCATCCAATGACTTTGTATACACGTACGCCGGTTGAAGCCATTTTGGCAAACCACCATACGTGAAGCGCTTGAACTGTTGTGACATCAAAAATATACATCCTTTGTCAGCAGTAGAGCGTATAGTACGTCCACGTGCCTGGAGCATTTTAGTAATTACCCTCCATGTCCAAACTGCCCATCGGCTATTACCGAGCCTTCGTTCTTCAAATTGTGATTGTGGATCTTCCGGTGACGGATACCCTGGTCGCAAATAGAATGTAAATCCTGCAATACCGTCTGGTAAGTCGATACCTTCGCCGTATTGAGACTCAGTGCCAATAAGCACATCGCCTACTCCGTCACGAAACAGCTGTACTGCTTCACGTGGTTTAACTGTAGAGCTATAGCTCATTGCTTCCACACCTTCTTCACTTGCAAATTCCAAACATTTCTTGCGCTCATCTTCTGAGACAACAATGACAAGAGATCGGATACCTTTCTTTTTACCAGCATATACTCCACGGAGCATCTGGCGAATGGTACGGTTCTTATCATTCCTATTCCTACTCTTAACCGAAAGGTCCGGAGTATCAGTTGGCACAAATATCTTAGTATGCTCGATCGGAAAGTCAGAACTGAGGTCAATGAACGTTCCATCTATTCCTGTTTCTTTAATAAGAATGTCAGGGTGTGCACCAACGGTGGCAGACATGGAAAGTCTTTTTTCTGGCATCAATCGTGCTTTGGTTAGACCTGCAATATAGTAACTCCGAACGTTGAGCACGTATTGTGCTTTTTTCCCCGGTACTAACTCACGATCCCAATACCCAAAGACATAACTGAGCGGTTTGCGCTCTTTGCTTTCCAAAGCAAACTCAAGCGATTTCACATACTTATACAGTGAGCCGGTAAAGCGATCGAGAGCATTGAGTAACTCCCTATCTGCTTTTGGATCAATCTTTTTGTGTGCTATCGCTTTTTTAACTTTCTCATCAATGCTACTACGATTGATCTTCAAAAGAATTTTGAGCATATCACGCAGATCATCATCGGTAAGCAAACTTGTGCGCCTGCCTGATTCATACTGACGTATGATACCAACCATAGTGTCACAAAATGTACGTACGTACTTTGCTTCAGTCCTACATTCAATACTGGTTAATAATTCCCAGAATTGTTCGAGTATTGCATCAGTGATCTGATACTGCATCATACTGCGAATCGAATCCGCCCATTTATGCACTTCATCTACCACAATCGCATGCGGTAACTCTGGTCTCCCTAACGCTTCATAGAAGTAATAGGGCGTCGTACATGCAACCAAGTTGCTATGTCGCGACTTGTACTTTGCCAATAGATACGCACATGGTTTTGCTCCAGTTTCAAACGTCTGCCCTGTTTCAAGATCAACACGATGCGGACAATCCCGAAGGAGTGAGCACGGTACCTCATCTGCTTTATACTCTTTTTCGTAGTAATAGCAGGGATACTCATTGCGACCGTACATCGGCATGATTTCAGGATATTGTGTTACAACCTGATCTACCAATGTCTTGTTTGGACATACGTAAAATCCGTTTTCTGACTGCGTGCAATTGGTTTTTAAGAAGCTATATCCAAGAGCAGTTTTACCTGTTCCTGTTGGTGCTTGCACCAATAATGCTTCATGCTCAGGCATGTGCCCAAGTACTACCAATTGATTTGGTCGCGGGTCATCATGGACACGCTTAAAGTTTGCCAGGAACGCCTTATATGGAGGTCTGGACTGATGGTTCTGATGTTTCTTTTCCATTAGTAAATGGTTTTTAGTGAACAAAATATTTTCATGACATTACCATAAAAATCAATATATGTCAATAAAAATAGCAGGGTTATAAAACCCTGCTCCGTACTCCACCGCAGCCTGCTGAACACTTGGTGAGCGTAGCGGACTCTAGGATACAACAATATATTTAAGAAAAAATATTTTCAAATTTGGCAGAGAGAAAACTCTCTGCCCCGGACAATAGATGAGTATTCCATGCTGAACCCCGCGCAACTGGACAGAAGCGTAACTCGATCTCAAACAATTCTCAATTCCTTAAGAATTGTATAAAGATGGCAACCGAGGAAACTCGATTGCCCCGTAGATAAGACTAGTAAAGAGGACACAGCGCCACTTTACGCAGCTACACCTGACTAAAATATATTCTATAAAAAGAACTTGATTTAAAGTTTGGCAGAGATATTCATCTCTGCCCCTAAGAATGGGCTACAGCACCCGACAACACAGTACCAAGGAGGTCCATACCAATTTTCTCAAACAGGTTTCGATTTCTCAAAATCTGTATAAAGATGGCAATCCGGAAATCCAGATTGCCCCAAAGAAATGCTAAGTTTAGTGGAGAGAACAGCTCCCTACACGACAGAGCGCTACAAGAAATATATTGATAAAGAACTTATTTAAAAGTTTGGCAGGAGTATTTCGTCCTGCCCCGGAGTAGACGGTGGTCGGCCGATGAAAACTTAACCCGACTGGACTGTGTAAGATCTCAAACAATTCTCAATTTATCGAGAACTGTAGAAAGATGGTAAACCGTAAAAACGGTTTACCCCGCAGACGACAAGGGACTACTTCAGATTACCGGACAGTACTATGGACTACCTTTGTCTATCCTATTTTTGAAAAGAACTTGATGTAAAGTTTGGCAGGAGTATTTCGTCCTGCCCCGTACACTTCGTTAGTGGTCTACAGAAAGGACTGCCTTACTCCACATAACCTGTCCAAATCTCAAACTGTTTTCAAAATTTAAAAACAGTATAAAGATGGCAAACTGAAGAATCAGCTTGCCCCGAACCTAGGCCGAGACTACGGCACTTTTGCTAACCAAAGAACTCGATAGGCTAGAGAATATATTTAAAAAGACAATTTTAAAGTTTGGTAGGAGATTATAATCTCCTACCCCAGAGTGTGCTCCACCGGAGCTTTCGATGCTTCACCTCACGCCACGCCATCTACAGATCTTCAATTTTGAAATTAAAGACCTGGTAAATGGAGCAACTATAGAAATTGCTCCCCGAACCAGGATGAGCCGTTCGGCACAGAACTGAACCAAACCTGACCTAACTGGATATGTTTAAAAGAACTTGTTGTAAAGTTTGGCAGGAGTATTTCGTCCTGCCCCGTACACTACATGTAGACTGCGCTAGTAAAGCCAACGAGACCACACTATACTGAATCTCAAACAATTCTCAATTTCTTAAGAATTGTATAAAGATGGCAATCTGAAAAATCAGATTGCCCCTAAGTATAGTCAGCTAGGCACCAGATCGCTCTGCGCAACTGAACATTACTATGCTGGAAATATTGCTGTTGTTATTTAGAGGGAACAATGATTTTAAACTTTGGTAGGAGAAAATTTCTCCTACCCCTTACTACAGGCTACGACAGAGTGGGACACCCCACAGAACGTGACCAAATCTCAAACAGAATTCAATTTCTTAAATTCTGTATAAAGATGGCAATCGGAAAACCGATTACCCCAAAACATAGCATACCTCACAACACATAAGTCAGCCCATCCAGAGCTTTCTGCGGAGGAATAATTTATATTAAAAAGAACTTAATTTAAAAGTTTGGCAGAGGTATTTCACTCTGCCCCATACTCAAGAGAAGGTTAGAGAGCACCACACAACTGCACAAAACTGTACTTAATTTCTCAAAAGCATCTCGAAAATATTTCAAGATGCTTATAAAGAAGGGCAGGATTTTCACCTGCCCCCAAAGTACGCATCAGCGCATAAAACTAACTTACTACTTCCCAGGCACTTACGGTAAACATACCGAATGGTCCTCTTTTGCTTGGACGGAAATCGCCCACGCCAATTTTTGCACCGGCTGCTTCAAATACCTGTTTAACAATCTTTTCATCCATCACTGAAGAATCGATGGAAATTTCAAATGTTGTTTCCCATGTTTTGAACTTGGGACGGATGATGGCAACAGCCACTGACTTACCGGCATTGTTCAGTACACCCCTGCGTTTATCAACAGTCCAGGTATTGTTTTCCTGGTTTGTAAACGGCAGAAATGTCTGGTTAATTTCCAAAAATTCATACAGCGATGTTGTTGTGGCAGTTGAGATCTGTTTTTTACCACTTTTCACATGACGACCAGCACCAATCAGTGCGGCCAAAATGTATTCAACCGGCAAACCGATTTTCCCGTTTTCATCACGGATAACCTTTTTGGCAGCACGGTCAGGAAGTGGGGTATCTTTATCAGACGCCTTTTTTGCTGCTACACCGGCCAGCTCATCGAGCAGATCATCGGTCATTGGGTTCATCAGAATGCCATTCCCTTTCGAAGTAAGGGTAACTTTTACGCGGATGTTTTTGTCTTTTGACATAGAACAAGTTTTTTGGTTAAAAAATATCTGGCTCCTTTATAGCATATCTTTGTCTATATGTCAACTATATTGTCCCGTATGCAAAAACTGCCCCGGAAGGGCAGCTTTTGAGTAAAAAATTATTTCTTGCCAACTTTTCGGCGTGAGATGACGTTTTGGTTTGAGTACTTCTTTGGTGTACGAGTCTTGCGACCACCAGTAACCTTACCCCAGAGAGTCTTGGGACGCTTGGTACCACGACCTTGTACGCCCTCACCTCCACCGTATGGGTGATCAACAGGGTTCATAGCGGTACCACGAACTGTCGGGCGAATACCCATCCATCGTGAGCGACCAGCCTTGCCGTAGCGAACGAGTTTGTTCTCATCGTTTGAGACCGTACCGATCGTTGCCCAACATGTTTCTTGGACGCGGCGGATTTCAGAAGACGGAAGTTTGAGCTGGGTGTACCCTTCGTTTTGAGCGACGACTTGTGCAAATGCGCCCGCAGATCGAACAATCTTTGCTCCAGCACCAGGCTTGATCTCGATGTTATACACGTACGTACCCGCTGGGATAGATTTGAATGGGAGACGGTTGCCTGTTTCGATCGGTGCCTTTTCTGACACGATAAACTTGTCCCCTACCTTCATATTCTTCGGAAGTACCACATAGCGCTTCTCACCATCAGCGTAGATTGCAAGACCGATGAATGCAGATCGGTTTGGATCGTATTCGATAGAATCAATCTTTGCAGGGATGTCGTGTTTGTTGTACGTAAAGTCGACGAGACGGTAGTTGCGCTTGTTACCTCCCCCTTTGTGACGAGTGGTGATGCGACCGAGGTTGTTGCGACCGACGTGGCGCTTCTGCCCGACCGTGAGGGATTTCTCAGGTGTTGTGCGAGTCAACAGCTTGCGATAGTCAATCGTAAGTGTTTGTCTCTGTCCTGCTGATGTTGGTTTGCGTGATTTCATATAAATAAACTCGTTACATTATGTCGATCGTCGTACCTTTCTTCAAGAAAACATACGCCTTCTTACTCTTCTTGGCAAAGCCGAGGACTCCGCGACGGAAAAAAGATTTTGGCTTGACGTTGACGATGTTGACCTTGATCGGCTTTTGTTTATACATAGCAAAGAATGCCTTTGCAACCTCGTTCTTGGTCGTCGATGGTGCGATATCAAAGAGGTAGCATGCGTGCTGTGCATTGTTTGCTGCCTTTTCAGTGATTCGTGGACGCTTGATCACACTTGGCACTACCTTTGTTTCAGTTGTAGGTTTTTTTGTAGCCATATTATTTCATCTTTGCCTCTAATACCGGCACCGACACTGCTGGGTTGATCATAACGATGTGACGGAAGTTCATGAGAGTGAGTGGGTTCAAATCGGCGACCTTGATGACGGTGACGCCAGGAAGGTTTGCAAAACTCTTTTCAATCACAAGGTCGTTCTCAGGGAGAACCATGAGTGTACCGGTGCGCTTCGTTGAGTTCAACTTATCAAACCCTTCGATTGCCGCCCATGCACTGACGACTGTCTGGGCATCTTTGGTCTTCATCGCAGAGAGAGAAAGCGCATCGACAAAGAGCATCGTGCCGAGGGCGTACTTGTGTGAGAGAACAGTAAAGAGTGCTTTGACGCGAGTCTTTTTGTTGATCTTTTGTGAGTAGTCTTTGTCATTGCGTGGACCAAAGGTGATACCTCCACCGCTCCAGATAGGAGATCGTGTTGAGCCGTGTCGTGCTTGCCCTGTCCCCTTTTGTTTCCATGGCTTCTTGCCGCCACCAGAGACTTCGGAACGATCCTTGGTGTGCGCTGTACCTGCACGCTTGTTGGCCATCATACCGGTGACGACTTCGTGGACGAGGTCCGCGTTCCAGGTGAGTCCAAATACCTTTTCTGGAAGAGCGAGTGTGCCCGCCTTGGTACCCTTTTGTGAGTAGATAGTCGCATCGAGTGAGATGATTTTCTTTGGTGCTTTGGTTGTAGTTTTTGCTGTAGTCATATAGTTAACTCATACGTACGATACTAACAAGCGTACCTCGACGACCTGGTACTGCGCCACTGATGTAGATGGTGTTTGCACCTTCATCAACTGCCACTACCTTGAGCCCTTTGACCGTGACGGTGTCTCCACCAGTACGACCCGCCATGCGCATACCTTTGACCACGCGTCCACCTGCTCGCCCTGGTCCACCACCGATAGATCCTGGCTCGCGCTCTGAGTGCTTCTGACCGTGTGATCGAGGTCCTCCATGGAAGCCGTGACGCTTGACGACACCCTGGAACCCTTTTGACTTGGACGTACTGGTGACAACGACGGCATCCCCTGCAGCAAATGCGGCAAGGTCAACAGTGTCTCCAACAGAAACGTCAGTAGCAATATCAGCACCGGCACTGTCGATAAGTCTGAATTCTTTGACTGCTTTGTAGCCCTTGCCACCCATTGCGCCGAGCTGTGCCTTGTTCACACGTGACTCCTTTTGAGAGCCGAAACCTACCTGCACTGCAGCGTAGCCGTCTTTTTCAGCGGTTTTGAGGGCGGTGACGACGTTTGGCTCAACACTGATAGCAGTCACGGGAGTAACCACACCTTTGTCGTCAAAGCGCTGCGTCATATTGATTTTTCGGCCGAGGATAAATTTCATATGTTCTTGCCCAAGATGTCCGAAACGGAGCATATGTAAGGGTATTGGACCATTTAAAGACTTTTTAAATTGGTAGAGGGATTATACACGAGATTGAAAAAGATGCAAATCAGCTCTCTATCTGCTAGAATCCTCTAAAATTTATCATTATGGCAGTAGCTTCGTACGCAGAAATGATCATAGGGTTACATACTTTCCCTCCATGTGACATTCCACCATTGAGCTTTAAAATAAAAATGATTGAAAAATTCGGCACACCCGATGAAAAACGTTGGGCGCAAGAACAGAAAGAAATACTGGAAAAAGAGAGAAGTCAGCTCCTACTAACGTAGGAGCTTTTATATAAACAAAAAAACAAACCTTTTGAGGGGTTTGTTCAATATTTTTTTAGGTGTAACCATTCTGCTTTCTCCATAATTCTTTTCCTTTTTCCAGTGAAAGGTACGTAAACGGTCCCTGGTATTTTTGCTCAAACGGAATTTGGGAGATGAGAAACAGTGCCAATCCATACAAGATAGCCGTTGCCAAAGGATACACCCACCGTACTACGGAAATATCCAGATATACTACCGCGAACAATGATATTGGTATTGCGCCAAATGCGATTGGAAAAAGATCCAATGCCAATCCATATATAGGGGTATTGTTTGGCAACAGTGGCCAACGACGCTGCCCGATAGATCGGATCTTGCCAGCAGCACTCATGGCGGCTCCACATGCAATCCAGAATCCGATAAGTGCACTGCCAAGGCGTACCAACATTCCATCAGGCGAACTCATGAACGTATCGAACCGCAAAGAGATCCCGTTGAAAAAAGAATCAAATAATGGCATAAGGAATATACAGGATATAGCTATCCGCATACTCATCTTTTTTGTTATAAAGTTCATAATCGTTAAATTTCCTCCCACTCTACTCTATTTCCGAAATTGGTCAAACAAAAAAGCCCCCTAAGGGGGCCTCTGTTGCTATTTCGTATCAATCCAGTACTTTGGCGTAGTGTCACAGTGATCTTCTGATGGGTCGGCATCGCTTGTCGTACACCAATCAAAGAGTTGGCCATTGAGGTAGACCTCGAGTTTGTTCACTGTCGGAAACTGAAACGCTGCCTGGTCAATCTGCGCTCGGAGCTCAGGTTCTGCGCAGTGTCCGGGACCATACATGATGCCCTTAAGCATGAGCTTTGCTGTTCCATTTGCTATTGAGACTGAGTCATAGTGAAGTCGTGTATACATACCCACGACATTTCTAAATCCATCAGCTTCAATCTCCGGTACTGACTTGAGATCAAAGAGAAGTCTATATGTGGCATCAAGCACGCCTGTTGTCTTGGAAACCCAATGTGGTGCAAAAAATATCTTCGCACCACAACCAACATTGCCACCATCAGTCACGAGTGGTATCTGGAGGACTGTGCGTGATGCACTATTGTCATCCATCATACTGCCGTCACAATACTCTCCGACACAGGCGTATTTGCTTGGCATACGTTCTCCAAGCTCTACTGGGTGTAGGTCATCCTGTACAGCCGGGGCGCCAGACGTTACAACGGCCGGAGTATTGGGGGTCATTTTCACATACAAAAACACTACCACAAGGGCTATTATGATGACTAGAAGTTTTTTATTCATACCCCTATCGTAACACGTATATGCAGGCAAAAAAACAAACCTTTTGAGGGGTTTGTTTATGAAAGAATGCATAATTTAATAATGGAGTTTTTCGAACAACTGCTTTTCTTCTTCTTCAGATAATGCTTCATTATGGGATGGATTTTTGCCGTATTTCCTTGTAATCTCATAATCAGGCGAACAGTCGATCCTAAGTTCGGTGTCTTCCTTGTTAAGGGTTGGGCTATTTTTTATAGTCTCCCCTACAACCGATATGCTGTTATTCCAGTAGAGTGCTTTTCCGTCTTTTTCTACAATAAAAGAAATTTGATTGTTGTTTGTGGACTTAAATACATTAATTTCAATAGTTTTTTTCATTTGTTTAATTTTTCTCTACCTTACTCCTTTTGAACAGTAAGTCAAACAAAAAATCCCCAAAAGGGGATTTTTTGCGAGTAGACACGATTAGGTGATTACATCATTTTAACATCAATATCGACACCAGATGGCATTGAGAGGTTTGTAAGCGCCTCAATGACTTTTGGTGAAGGATTTTCGATGTCGATCAATCGCTTGTGTACGCGCATCTCAAATTGCTCGCGAGCGTTTTTGTAGATGAACGGTGAGCGGTTGACCGTGTATTTCTTGATCTCTGTTGGGAGCGGGATTGGGCCACGAACGACAGCATCGTAGCGTGTCGCGGTGTCCACAATCTGCTTCACTGAAGCGTCAAGAATCTTGTTTTCATAGGCGCGGACGCGAATGCGAAGCATGCTCTGTACGTCGTCTTTTTTCGTAGCTTTCGTTTTTGCTGGGGTTTTTGTTGTCATAATGAACTCGGTACAGCTACGGATGCTCGATCATGAGTTCTGATGTTTTCATGAAAGAGTCCTCGACTCATACCTTATTAAGTATTTACGCAATAACCTTTGTTACGACTCCCGCTCCAACGGTTCGACCTCCTTCACGGATAGCAAAACGCATTTGATCTTCGAGTGCAACAGGCACCACGAGCTTGACGGTGATTTTCACCGTGTCTCCTGGCATAACCATTTCGGTTCCTGCAGGAAGGGCGACTTCTCCAGTCACGTCAGTAGTACGTACGTAGAACTGTGGCTTGTATCCGTTGATGAAAGGAGTGTGTCGTCCACCTTCTTCTTTCTTCAAGATGTATACTTCACCTTCAAATTCTGTATGTGGCTTCACTGAGCCAACCTTTGCAAGCACCTGACCACGAGTGAGGTCATCTTTCTTCGCACCACGAAGAAGGATACCTGCGTTGTCTCCTGCCATACCGGTGTCGAGCTGTTTGTTGAACATTTCGATACCAGTCACAGTCGTCTTGGTTGTGTCTTTGATACCGACGATTTCGATTTCTTCACCAACCTTGACCTGACCGCGTTCGATACGACCAGTTACCACTGTTCCACGTCCTTCGATTGAGAAGATGTCTTCAATCGGCATAAGGAATGGCTTGTCGATTTCACGCTCTGGCACAGGGATGTAGGTATCAAGCGCATTGGTGAGCTCAAGTACCTTTTGTGCCCATGGATCTTCCATTGATGTTGATTCAAGTGCTTTGAGACCTGATCCGCGGATAACCGGGCAGTCTTTGTCAAAGCCTTGCTTGCCGAGGATTTCACGGATTTCTTCTTCAACGAGGTCGATCATGTCTGGATCATCCACCATGTCACACTTGTTGAGGAATACGATAATCTTTGGCACACCAACTTGCTTTGCAAGAAGGATGTGTTCACGAGTCTGTGGCATTGCACCATCAGTCGCTGCAACCACAATGATTGCACCGTCCATCTGCGCAGCACCAGTAATCATGTTTTTGATGTAGTCAGCGTGACCTGGAGCATCAATGTGTGCGTAGTGACGAACAGCAGTCTCATACTCATTGTGTGAGATGTTGATCGTAATACCACGAGCCTTTTCTTCTGGTGCACCGTCGATATCGCCAACACCTTTCAACTTCACCGTGTTTCCTGCCATGTTCAACACGTGGAGGATTGCAGCGGTAAGTGTGGTCTTGCCGTGGTCAACGTGACCGATTGTACCGACGTTTACGTGCGGTTTATCTCTTTTAAATGCTTCTGCCATATATATTTATGTACTAATGATTAATAATTTTACAAACAAAACCAACCAGCCTGTCGGGAGACAGGCGCAAAATAGGTTGTCCCCTATGATACCAGCTCATGGTTGTTTGTCAAAGAAAAAAGCCCTGCTATGCAGGGCCGTCGATTAAGTGCCTTAGAAACAAATCCCCTTTAATGAAGGAGGATGAAATATTGGAGGAATTCTCATTGCTCGAGGAAGTATCTGATTTAGACACTTTCGCGCATCTAATATCTTATTGATTAAATCCGATGATTTTTCCCATCCATTAACTGGTTCAATGAGGACCTGATCTTTGCGACCTTTTATTTGGTACGCCTTAATAGAAAAAAGTACTTGCTCCTCATGTATATGGGGAGAATACATAACCACCAATGAGCTCCAGTATGGATATTTCATATACCGTAGGATTAACCTTGAGTCCCTAGTTTTCATTTCACCAGTAACTTGAATTGCGTTTATTTTCCAATTTGCCTTTTTAGTAAGTTGTTTAATTCTATTTTTTTTCTTTCCAAGGATTAAAATAGCCCCCGGGAGAAGGACTTTGTCTTTGTTCATATTTAATTGTTTTATGGTTTTGTTTTATTATATCTATATTTCATCTTTTGTCAAAAAACCACCTCTTCAGGTGGTTTTTTGATTGTTTATTATTTTTAGAAATTATTTGCGAGATTCGATGATTGTCGTTGCAACGTTCTGTGGGACGATGTCGTAGCGGAGGAACTCCATCGTAAACCCAGCACGACCTTCGGTCATAGAACGAAGCTGTGTCATGTAGCCGAACATTTCTGAAAGCGGTACCACGGCATTGACGACTTGGTTGAGTCCACGCGTTTCCATACCTTCGATAATACCGCGCTTACTTGAGAGTGACCCCGTAACGTCTCCCATGAACTTGTCAGGGGTGACGACTTCGACTTTCATCATCGGCTCAAGGATGACCGGCTTTGCCATCTTTGCAGCATCTTGTACTGCCATCGATGCGGCGATCTTGAAGGCCATTTCGTTGGAGTCGACTTCGTGGAATGATCCATCGTAAAGCTCGACCGAGACATTCTCGAGTTTGAACCCTGCGAGCACACCGCGCTCGAGTCCTTCACGGAATCCTTTTTCAATCGGTGGGATGTATTCGTTCGGGATGGCACCTCCTTTGATATTGTTGATAAACTCGTAGCCGTTTTTGCGTGTCGCATTCTTTGGCAAATCTTCAGCCTTGATGCTCTGATCCATCGGCTTCATCTTGATCTTCACATGTCCGTAGTTACCCTTACCGCCAGACTGCTTGATGTACTTGCCTTCTACTTCTGCGGTACCGGTAATCGTCTCACGGTATGCAACCTGTGGCTTGCCGACGTTTGCTTCGACGTTGAACTCACGCTTCATACGGTCGATGATGATCTCAAGGTGGAGTTCGCCCATACCGGCGATGATCGTCTCCATCGTTTCTTGGTCAGTAGAGACGACAAAGGTCGGGTCTTCTTTGGCGAGACGGTTGAGAGCGAGACCCATTTTTTCTTGGTCTGCCTTTGTCTTTGGTTCAATACGTAGACTGATAACTGGCTCTGGGAACTTGATACGATCAAGTGCGATTGGGTGCGCCTCATCACAGAGTGTGTCGGATGTGATGACATCCTTGAGTCCGACTGCCGCAGCGATTTCTCCCGCAAATACCTTCTGGACCTCTTCGCGCTGATCCGCCTGCATACGCACGATACGTGAAATGCGTTCTTTGTTGCGGGTGCGAGGGTTGTATATAGACGAACCTGCCTCGAGTGTACCCGAGTACACACGGAAAAATACGAGCTGTCCCACGAACGGGTCCGCCATGAGTTTAAATGCAAGTGCAGAAAACGGCGCATTGTCATCAGCAGGACGCTCGATCGGCTCTTCGGTCTCAGGATCAGTACCAGTAATAGCCTTGATATCAGTTGGTGCTGGTAAGTAGTCAACGACCGCATCGAGGACGAGCTGGACGCCTTTGTTCTTGAGTGCACTTCCGGCAAAGACAGGGAAAATAGCGTTGGCGATAACTGCCTTGCGAAGCGTTGCTTTGAGTTCAGCAAGAGATGGCTCGTTACCTTCAAGGTATGCATTCATCTGAGCTTCATCGTTTTCAACGATACGCTCGACGAGTTCTGCATGAAATGCTTTTGCATCTGCGAGTAAGTTTTCCGGGATGTCCTTTTGGACAACCTTACTCCCCATCTCCCCTTCGAAGTAGTACGCCTTCATCTCAAGGAGATCGACGACACCTTCGTGGTTTTCTTCAAGTCCGATCGGGATCTGGAAACGAACTGCCTTTTTCGAGAGACGTTCTTGGATCGTCTTGTATGAGTGTTCAAATGATGCACCAGTACGGTCGAGCTTGTTGACGAAACAAATACGTGGCACGTTCGCTTCATCAGCATAGCGCCAGTTGGTCTCTGATTGTGGCTCGACGCCTGCAACGCCGTCAAAGACGACGACCGCACCGTCAAGTACGCGAAGGGAACGCTTCACCTCCACAGTGAAGTCGATGTGTCCTGGAGTGTCGATGATGTTAAATCGGAAGCTTTTGCTCTTGTCCCCTTTTTCATAGGTTGGAATCCATGCACACGTCACCGCAGCTGCAGTAATCGTGATACCGCGCTCTCGCTCTTGTTCCATCCAGTCGGTGGTCGTCTCGCCATCGTGGACTTCGCCGATCTTGTGACTCTGTCCCGTGTAGTAGAGGACGCGTTCTGAGGTAGTGGTTTTGCCGGCATCAATGTGCGCAATGATTCCGAAGTTTCGGGTTTTGTTCAGTGGATAATCTCGTTGCATATAATCGGTGTACTAAAGCTAAATAATAAAATAAAAAGGGACTTCCGAAGTCGCTTGTGTCCACAACTATACGGCACAATGCGTGTTTTTGCAACACAAAGAAGCCCCTTCAAGGGGCTTCTTTGTTCTCTGGCTCTCTGTGTAGCTAGTTTGCGATTGTTACGCTCTGATAACTTGTTGCGGTATCTCCTAGAGCAGTAATGGCCTCCACGCTCAACATGTGCGTTCCATTGGAAACAGTCGTGGTATTCCAGGTGACACTATAGGGGTTCATACCTGATGTATCAGCTCCAATGAGTACTCCGTCGACATAGAAGTCAACCTTTGTAACAGGACTGGTTGCCGTAGCGTCAACCAAAACAGTTGTGATTCCTGATGTTTCGTTTGCCCTGAGATTACTGAGTGTAATAGGGAGATTGATTACCTCAGTACCGGTATAATTTTTCACCTTCACCGCCGCAGATGTTGTATTGTTTCCTGCCTTGTCATATGCTTTCGCGGTAATAGTAAATGAACTATTTGCTGTTGAAGGCATTGTCCACGAACACGTATACGCGCTTGATGGGTCAGTACACTTTAGTACGCCATTAACATAGAACTCGACTTTTGCCATATTGGCGTCTGTTGCGGTCGCCTTGAGTGCAAGGCGGGTACCTGCTTTGTAGTATCCTCCAGTAGTAGTGTTTGAGATAGTCGGCGCCGTATTATCCACCACCACATTTCTCGACGTACTCGTCTTCACATTCCCTGCTGCATCATATGCTTTGGCAGTGATGGAGTAGGTGCCATTGGCAACACTTGTTGTTGTCCATGAGAATTCAAAGTTTGATCCCGTCCCTGGCACTTGTGTACTGCCGATGAGCGTCGTGCCCCCTCGATAGAATTCAACCTTGCCGGGAGGAGCCATGGAGACATTGTCCGTTGCGGTCGCCTTGAGAATGAAGGTACCAACAATGTTTTGTCCTGCTGTTGCAGGTGCGGCGATGGTAACGGATGGTGCAGTGATGTCGTTGTAGACAGTAACAGTGATGCCTGCAGAAGTACCGACATTTGCATTTGCTGATCCGTCTGTTGCTTTTGCGGTGATGGTGTACGTGCCATTTGCAACGGTTTTGCTATCCCAGGTGATGGCGTAATTATTGGTACCCGGGTATGGCGTGAGGTCGGTGTCGAGTGCAGTCGCTGATCCACTTCGGTAGAACTTCACGTTGTTGATACCACTTGCATCAGTTGCATCTGCAGCGAGAGTCACGGTGGTGCCAGAAACGGTTGTACCACTTGCTGGTGTCGTCATGGTGACGATTGGAAGCGTTGTGTCTGCAGGAGGAATGATACTGTTTTTTACTTCAATCGATACACCTGCTGAAGTCTTGCTGTTACCTGCTGCATCGTATGCTTTTGCGGTCAGGATATAGATGCCATCAGGAGTGTTTGTTGTATTCCACGTGTATGGAGCAGTGCCGATGACGCCACCAATGAGTGTGGTACCGCGATAGAAATCAATGTGATCAATACCGATGTTGTCAGTTGCTATTGCGGTGAGGGTTGCATTTCCGGCAAGTATTGCACCTGCTGTTGGTACAGTGATTGCAACCGTTGCTGGAGGGGTGATGTCAGGGTTGTTGATTGTAAACGTTGCTGTTGTTGAAGTCGTGCAATTTCCTGCAATATCACACGCTATGGCATAGACGGTATGAGTACCGTTTGCAACGGCGGTTGAGTCAAACTCAAATCCGTATGGAGGA
>JAGOVD010000026.1 GCA_018060905.1 Minisyncoccota bacterium | reverse complement strand
AGGATGCTCCCGTTTTTCCGAAGAGCGAAGCGATGACTTGAAAAACGCAGTCCCTTGAAGGGGTTCGAATGATTCTGGTATAAAAAAGCCCTCTGGGTTAGAGGGCTTACATACAATACTTGAACAGTTTAAACTACTCAGCTTTTATTGTAACTTGCGTCGAGCAACACTCAGAATCATCAGAACAACACTCTCGGCTTACTAATTCATCTGTACTTTTTGGATAATTTTCACCAAAATATATTGGTCCAAGCTTTGATAAATGAGCGGCCTCTGCTTTTTTGTTCAGTTCCTTTGTGCTGAAAGGTTGGTGATGTAACATTTTGCCATAAATCTTTTTGCAATGTTCCTCATAAAGACGAGTGTGTAATATGTGCTGATGCCAGACCTCGTCTACATCACTTGTTGGAGATACAGGCTTATTTTCGATAGATACAATATAAAGATATTGTTTATACCTTTGAATAGCATTTTTTATTCGCTGGACTGACCAGTCAAACTTTCTTCCCATCCTTTCTTCGAGAAATGTAAAATCGAGAGAATCTATCATCTCGTACGCAGAGTTAATTATTGTATTCATTTTATAAAGTTTTCCTTACCTTACAATCCAACCTTGACTTTGTCAAATGGAGAGGGTAGAGTGGTTTCAAATATTTAAACAAATGATAAAAACTGTATTTATTGCTCACCAAATATCAGGAGATGTTGAGGGTAATATAAAAAAAGTAATTGCAATCTGCAAGGCGTTGCATTCAAAGAAAATACTCCCTGTATTTCCAAGTTTTACCTGGAGACAGTATCTTCCTGATAATGCTCAAACTAAGTACTATGCTGGCCAGGTTAATCATGAGTATTTTAGAAGGGGTATGGTGGACGAGGTGTGGTTGTATGGCAACAAATTGAGTGAGGGAATGATAAAAGAAATAAAACTGGCAATTTCTTTTGGTATCCCGGTTGTTCCTAAAAATAAGTTTATGAAAGAGGAATTAAAAAGATTAAAATTGTCCTAAGGTGCTAATTAAAGCTTCTCCATGCAGAGAAGCTTTTTTCTTTTGTAATACGATCGGTAGTACGGATACTCGGGGGGGGGTCATATCCTCTAGTGATAATGTATAAATAACTTGGCGCAATTATTTCATCAGCAAGCCCACAACGACACCGAGCCCTATAGCCATTCCTCCTATGAGGGCCATTCGTAGTGTGCTTTTCAAAACGTTAATCTTCAAAATTTTTGCACTTATGTACCCCAAAATAAAGAGGGAAATTATACTTGCAACGATGGACCACCAAAAAGCATGTTGTGTATCCATCACAAAATATGGGAAGAGGGGAATCAGCCCAGAGATACTATATGATATGAACATAATAGCAGAAGCCATTATTGAAGTACTATTCTTTTCAAAAATTTTAGAAGATTCTTCAGTTGCTGTTTCAGACAAGAAGCTTCCGACGGACATAGAAAAAGCTTCGACACAAATCAACACTATCCCTGAAATCAGTATTTCTCTTCGGGCAACACCTGCAGATGCGATACCTGCCAATAACCCAACTGTAGAAACCAAACTATCTTCAGAGCCAAAGATGAAATTTCTCGTATATAAAATAAACGTTTTCTTGACCATCGTATATCGAGTATACCATTCTATCTCGGCTCTATCGCTTCTGCGAGCAATCCTATGCCAACTTTCTTTTCAGCCGAAAAGGGGATGAGGGTGTGGGGGCCGAGGATGGCGGTGATGTTGGCGAGATTTTTTTTCACATCGTTTGCTTTGAGTTTGTCGATCTTATTGGCGATGAGGATGACGTCTTTCTTTTGCTCCATCAAGTACTCGAGCATGTCCTCATCATCTGCTGTTGGACCAACTTTTGCATCGATGATGAGGACGACTTTGTGCTGCTTGATCTGCTTGTTGCCGAAGTACCAGAGAATGCGATTGCGAAGTGTTTCTTGGTTTGCATGGGAACCTTTGGCGTAGCCGTAGCCGGGGAGGTCGACAAGGTAAAACTTGTGGTTGATGAGGAAGAAGTTGAGCTCCTTGGTATGTCCTGGTGCACTACTTGATCGCGCCAAATCCTTTTTGCCAGTGAGAGCATTGATGACGCTTGATTTGCCGACGTTCGATCGTCCAATGAAGGCGACCTGGGGAAGTGTGTCGGGTACCATACTCGCGTCATCAACGACGGAGCGGACGAATGTAGCACTTTTGATATTCATACGGAGAGCATAGCAGGCAGAGCCAATATTGGCTATGATAAGGGCTCATGAACACGTTTTTCAAAATACTCTTTGGTACGCGACCAATCAAGCGTCGATACCACCGTAAAAAGGTCGCTCCACACGATCGCGAAGCAGCTCGCACACTCGTTCATGCGCGACTTGCACATTTCAATCAGTTCTACAACTTTTCATACAATAAAGTATTTATCAAAAATCAACGTACTCGTTGGGGGAGCTGTTCGAGCAATCGCAACCTGAACTTCAATTGGAAAATCATCACCCTTTCTCCCGAAGCGCAGGATTATCTCATCGTCCACGAGCTCTGTCATCTGCGAGAGTTCAACCATGGACAAGCATTTTGGGATCTCGTCGCACTCCAGATACCTGACTACAAACGCATTCGTACAACCATGCGACACGTTGACTAAGGTGTATACTGAATGTATGACTACCAAACAAATCGTTATCGCATTTGCCGTACTGGTATTGGTCGGTGTTGTTGTCGGAATGACCAGGGATATGAAGTCGCCAAGCGTACAGCCTGTCGTAGAGACACCTCCTACCGAAGAGCGAAATCTTTGTTACTACCGCTCAGAAAAAACTGATCGCGGCTTCTATGATCGTGCATGGATACGACTAAGTATCACAGGAGGAAAAGTAGTAGGCGAGTTCAACAACTACCCCGCAGAAAAAGATAGTAAGGTCGGTATATTTACGGGAACTTATCAAGATGAGAGCGAAGACGGCAATTTAATTGGATTGGCTGATGTGATTTGGAATAGTTCTGCAGAAGGCATGCAAAATAAAGAGGAACTCCTCATTGAATTTTTTGATGCGGATGCACGACCTGCATTCGGTGAGATGATCCAAGGAGCAAACCGTGTCTATGTGTACAAGGACAAGACGAACGTGACCTATCAAACCCCTATCCCTGCGATTGATTGCGCGCAGCTCGATGAAATCAAAGCGGTCGAAGCACACGTGCGAACCAATATCAGTACTATCACCACAGACAAGGCAGTACTCGGGGGTACGTGGTATGTGACAGCTGTTGTTGCCAACCCATCCACGGATACTGCCGAGGTTGAGTACGAGGACGGGCATATCGCAGGCAAGGGGACATTGACCTACATCTTTGACAATGGCAAGGTGACGGTCGTCTCGTTCACAAAGTCCAAATAGTGTATACTGGCCGTATTAGCAAGTAACTATATATTTTATGCAGATAGTATTTATTATCGGACGGATTCTTCTTGGGGGATATTTGCTCTACAGTGGCTATAACCACTTCAAGAATCTCAATGGAATGACTGGCTATGCCAAGATGAAGGGTGTACCACTCGCCAAGGCCGCAGTGATCATCAGTGGTATCATGCTCGCACTCGCTGGAATCGCAATCGTTACGAACAAATTTGCGATCCTCGGCATGTGCCTCGCAGTACTCATGCTCATTCCGACGACCTTTATGATGCACAAGTTTTGGAAGGAGACCGACATGCAAACTCGCATGAACGAGAATATCAACTTCACCAAGAACCTCGCACTCATCGGAGCACTCCTCCTTCTCATCTCAATTGGATAAATAAAAAATCCCCGATATCTATGATCGGGGATTTTTTATTGCACGGTTGGATTGAGTATCGCTTCTCGTTCAGTTGCTCGGATTTGTATCTCGGGGAGGTAGGTTTCGACGATGTCTTTGAGCTCACTCTCGGAGAGTGTCGTTGCGGTAGGGTCCTCAGCGAGCTTTTTCCACGGAGCAGTTTTGCCATAGCCGTACTCACCATAAATAATGACCGGTGTGCCATGGGCGAGGCGTGTATTTCCATCAGGCGAGAGTACCCATTCTTGTGCCCAATCATAGAACCACATAGCGTCTGCTTCGGAGAGGCGGATACACGAATGACTTGCGGGATAGCCAGGCAGATCAAACTGGTGCATCGAGATACCTTCCATACTATCGAGGTTGAAATACCATGGCAGTACCCATGCGTCTTCGAGTGTGCTTATGACGAGCTTACCTTTCCAGTTGGTGCTGTAGAGACGGCTTGGTGTAGCAGTCGCTTTTTTGCCAGTACTCACTGCACCCCAGCGAACACGTGTACCGTTTTCATATGCGGCAAATGCTTGGACACGGTTCGAGACAATGAAGAGTTTAGGGATACTCGACGCAGCTTCAATCCGCTCGGGAAATGGAGCGTACATATCGAGATCGTCGAAAGATTCCGGGATGACAAGGACGGCATCTTTGGGAATGTGTTTGACGTCGAGGCGATTGAGGGCGAGTGTGAAGTCAACGTTCTCCATACCGACTTCTTTGGCGAGCTCGGCACCTGG
Organism: Minisyncoccota bacterium; assembly: GCA_018060905.1. Lineage (GTDB taxonomy): Bacteria > Patescibacteriota > Minisyncoccia > Phycocordibacterales > UBA9973 > UBA4124. The sequence continues at coordinate 1,951 of JAGOVD010000026.1, read as the reverse complement.
CGTGCTCGTTGTTGTGGTAAGGAGGTGATAACTCGGGCCTTTTGTTGGGGCGATTGGTTCAGTGATAGGTTCTGCTGGAGATGGATTTTCTGGAACAGGGATAGTTGCAAGTGCAGGATTGGGTGCTACGGCTATGTTGTTTCTGTATGACGCATAGAACCACGCACCAATACCAAAGATGATGACGAGGACCATAGTCATGCGCTGTTTCTTTGTCCAGGAGGTCATATCTCATAATACCTTTTTTCAGTGCTCACGTATATGTCATGGGTGTAGTAAAATACTCTGCACATATGACTCAACACGAGGCGCTCACTATTATGAAGACAGGGGCCAATGTATTTCTCACGGGAGAGCCCGGGGCAGGCAAGACTCATACGGTCAATGCGTACGTTTCGTATTTGCGGGAGCATGGGGTCGAGCCTGCGATCACGGCGTCGACCGGTATCGCTGCGACTCATATTCATGGACAGACGATCCATTCATGGAGCGGTATCGGTATCAAGCGAGTGTTGACGCGCTACGATCTCGACCACATCACTACCACCGAGTATCTCGTCAAGCGCATTCAGAAAACCAAGGTGCTCATCCTCGACGAGCTTTCTATGATCGATGCGACGACACTCGATATGGTCGATCTTGTGTGTCGTGAAGTGAAGCAGTGCCCCGATCCTTTTGGAGGTATGCAGGTTATATTGGTGGGAGACTTCTTTCAGCTCCCGCCCATTACGCGTTTTGGTGAAGAAGCACGGTTTGCATTTGAAGCGCTTGTATGGAAGAACATGGCTCCCGTCGTGTGCTATCTCACTGAACAACATCGACAGAGCGATAGACACTTTCTCTCACTTCTCTCAGCGATTCGCAAGAATACGTACGACCAAGATCATCACGATCATCTCGAGAAGCGACTCATCAATCACGCTGACGCCGTGGCACATACGAGTACGGTCACGCGACTCTTTTCGCACAATACTGATGTTGATGATATCAACATGCGTGAACTCACCAAACTCTCGGGTATACCAACGCGCTATAGTATGACGAGCAAGGGCAAGGATTCGCTCGTTGCGAATCTCCAAAAAGGTTGTCTCTCGCCAGAAGTTCTCGAGTTGAAGCAAGGCGCAATCGTCATGTGTACCAAAAATAATACACAGAAAGGATACGTGAATGGCACACTCGGTACAGTGGTGAAATTTGAGGCTGGTACCAAGTATCCTGTCATTGAGACAAAGACGGGGGAGCGCATCGTTGTTGAACCTATGGATTGGGTTGTCGAAGAGAACGGCAAGCAGAAGGCAAGTATCACTCAGATACCGCTTCGGCTCGCATGGGCAATCACGATCCACAAAAGTCAGGGCATGAGTATGGATGCTGCCGTCATGGATCTCCGCGAAGTCTTTGAGTATGGTCAAGGCTACGTTGCTCTCTCCCGTGTGCGTACCCTCGACGGGCTCCATCTCCTCGGATGGAATGAGCGAACGTTTCAGGTACATCCACACATTTTGACTATGGATAGTGCGTTGGTGCGGCAGTCAGAAGCCGCAGCCGCGACCTTTGGTGATATGCGCAAAGACGATATCGAAATCATGCATCGCAACTTCATCCTCGCTTCTGGTGGCACCGTCGACACGGTCAAAAAAGCAAAGAAGAAAATGGTGGGTGATACCCTCGAAACAACGCTTGCGCTCGTACTCCAAGAAAAATCAATCGAAGGTATCTGCAAGGAGCGAGCGCTCACACCGGTGACGATCCTCGGCCACATCGAAAAGCTCGTGGATGCAAAACGGCTCGCGTACGAAGACATTGAATATCTCATCGATGACAAAGTATTGCGCGGACTTGCCGATATCAAAGAGACATTTATCACACTCGATACTTCTAAACTTTCGCCCGTGTTTGAGCACTATAAAGGGAAGTATACGTATGAACAGATCAGATTTGCCCGTATGCT
>JAGOVD010000025.1 GCA_018060905.1 Minisyncoccota bacterium | reverse complement strand
CCTGGTTGTCTTTCTTCCAAATGAAAATCTGACAGCGCCATACTTCACCTCGCCGAAGCCTGGTGCGGAGGCGGGACCGTAGAGTGTTTCAACAATAGCTGATTCTCCACTATCCTCATTTTTGCACGCGCTCTTTGCAGACACCGCAATATCGCGGGCATCGAGTTCGATGACGAGGAGCTCGCTATCGATGCTCTTGATGACAACATGCGAGATGTGCGGGCTACGATCCAGTGTCTCTGCGGTCACGAGTGCTTCGGGAATGTGTTCATGGATCAGCTCTTCAAAATACATCTGGAGCTCTCGTACACGTTCTGCTTCCTCTTCATATCGCGTATTGGCATATTCGAGAGCGTGCGCGAATGCATGGATAAGCTCGAGGGATTCAGTCCCGGGACGCAGGCCAAACTCTTGTCCCCCGCCCCGCATGATCGGCATGAGCTTCACATTCCTTTTCTTGTAGAGCATACCCACACCTTTGTGTGTGTAGAGCTTCGTTGCACCAAGTGTCATGAGGTCGACGCCGAGCTGGTCGACGCGAAGATTGTAGTACAGTGGTGCCTGGGTTGCATCAGTATGGAAAACGATGGTGGTATCAGGATGATCTTTCCGTAGACGTCGGATGCGTTTTGCAATATCTTTGATGGGTTGCACCGTGCCAATCTCATTGTTCACATACATGACCGATACAACCATTGCCGTACAGCTCTCCGGTACAACAATCATCTTTGGATCTACCACTCCATCATTGGTAGGTAGTGTCATCAAGAATAATCCTCGTGCAATATACGGTGTCAGCGGTTCAAGTACTGCGGCATGCTCGAGATTGCTCGTCATAACGGCGATTTGATTGAGTGACACACCTGTCGCAATGAATGCTTCGATACTTCCAACGAGTGCGAGGTTGTCACTCTCAGTTGCACCACTCGTAAAAATGATTTCGTCAGGATGTGCATGGAGGGTCGTCGCTACTGTTTCTCGATACTGAGATAGAAGCCGTCGGGCTTCAACACCTTCTTGGTGCAAGGCGCTTGGATTTGCTGCGAGAATCCTCGAGGGGATCTGTGAAAATGATCGATGCATTTTTGGGTCGACTGGAGTACTCGACGCGTAGTCGAGGTAGACTCGTTTTCGGTTTTTGAGAAAATTTGAAATATGCTTGAAAAACATGGAAAAATCAGTATAATAGCGTTCTATGCTAGGAAGTATACCACCCATTGCTGTGATCATCGCGGGATCCTTTTTCATTGCGATCGTCGGTATGATTGTGGCTATTGTAGGGCTCCAGAAAAAACTTCGAGTATTTATGTCGGGCAAAGATGGTGCATCTCTCGAAGCAACGCTTGCATGGCTCACCCAAAAAACAGCAGCAACGGATACCACACTCGAGGCACACAAGGAAGCGCTCGAGATGATCGATGCGCGAGTCAAACGAAGTATCCGAGGCTACTCACTCGTGCGCTATGATGCGTACGAGAGTAGTGGTGGTGAACAAAGTTTTGCCTCAGGACTGCTCGATGAACACCAAGATGGCTATATCCTATCAGTCATCACCAACCGCAGCCATGTCGGCATATACGCAAAGAAAATCAATCGCGGTATCCCCGAAGTCAGTCTCACCGATGAAGAAACGGACGCATTAAACGCCGCAAAGAAATCCCTTAAATAAAACTATGCATACACCACCACTCGCATCTCCAATCGTCGCCGTCATGGGTCACATCGACCATGGTAAATCGACGCTTCTGGATTATATCCGCAAAGCAAATGTTGCAGGTGGTGAAGCAGGTGGTATTACCCAACATCTCTCTGCGTACGAAATCAGCATTCCGTACCAAAACGTGAGTCGCTCGATTACATTTATCGATACACCTGGGCACGCTGCATTTTCTGGGATGCGCGAGCGAGGTGCATGTGCTGCTGATATTGCTATCCTTGTTGTCTCAGCAGAAGACGGGGTGAAGGCGCAGACCATCGAAGCACTCAATACAATTCGCGCAGCACAGATCCCCTATATCGTCGCAATCAACAAAATCGATCGCCCTGAGGCCAACATTGAGCGCACCAAACAAATGCTCGCTGAACAAGAAGTACTTGTCGAGGGCTATGGCGGAACGATTCCGTGGGTGGCAGTGTCTGCAGTTAAAGGTACGGGCATCCCCGATCTTCTCGACACGATCTTGCTCGTCGCTGACCTCGAAGGTATGACGAGTGATACCACTGCACCAGTCAACGGCATCGTCATAGAGAGTCGCCTCGATCAAAAACGAGGTATCGTCGGCACGATTGTCATCAAAAGTGGGACACTCACCCAAGGTGCGTTTGTCGTGGCGGGGCGAGCGGTGACCACCACTCGCATCATGGAAAACTTCCTCGGCAAAACGATACGAGAAGCAGGGCCCGGCACACCGGTACACCTCGTTGGCTTTGATCAGGCACCAGAAGTTGGCGCGAGTATCGTAGTCTTTGATAAAAAGCGCGATGCTGAAAAATACATAGAGACACTCGATAGCGTCGGCGCTGCAGATGCAACCGCTATTGACCCGACACACAACGTCGTCCCCCTCATCATCAAGACTGATGTCTATGGCACCGCAGAAGCAATCGCACAAGAGATCGCCAAAATCACTGTTGAAGGTCTGCACGTGAAAATTATCCAAAAAGGTGTCGGGAGTATTAGCGAGGGCGATATCCGCATGGCACAGTCTGACAAAGACGCAATCATCCTCGGATTCAACGTCGGCCTCGATAGTCGTGCCCGAGATCTCAATGAACAGGTCGGGGCGACCGTAGAGACGTTCGACATCATCTACAAACTCACGGAATGGCTCGCTATTGAGCTCGAAAAGCGCCGTCCTCGTGTCGAGACACGCACCGTCATCGGTACCGCAAAAGTCCTCAAAGTATTCTCAAAAACCAAAGACCGCCAAGTCATCGGTTGTCGGATTGAGAGCGGAAGTATTACCAGTGGTGCCAAAGTAGCTATCATTCGTCGCGACTTTGCACTCGCGACCGGAGTCATCATCGAGATACAGCACGCAAAACAAAAGGTAAAAGAAATCAGTACTGGAGAGTGTGGCATGCTCATCGAATGTAAAAATGACATTGCCCAGGGTGATACCCTCGAAGCGTTCATGATGATTACGGTGTAATACTATGGAAAACGATCGCAACCACAAAATCGAAGAACAGATCAAAGAAATCGCTGCAACATTTATTGAGCGTGAGAGCAACAAAAGCGCTCTCCTGACTATCACCAAAGTCGAAGTGTATGATCGAGGACGAAGCGCGATGATTTACCTCTCTGTGCTCCCTGAAAATGGTGAGGATTCAGCGATCAACTTCTTGAAGCGCAAACGAGCAGAGATGCGCGAGGCAATCAAGAAACGAATGAACATCCGCACGATTCCATTCATCGATGTCCAAATTGACAAAGGGCAGAAAGCCCTCCACACTATAGAAGCGCTCTTGAAAGAAGGCGAACAATAACTGACCCGATGGCCAAGTGGTAAGGCGGTTCTCTGCAAAAGAACTATTCGCGAGTTCGATTCTCGCTCGGGTCTCCCTCACTGTTTTTTATAATTACATATTGCCCAGATGATGGAATGTACATAGAGAGACTTTGCTTTCACATCAGGGTGCTGGGGTGATGGAATGGTAGACATCGGGGACTTAAAATCCCTTGCCCTTATACGGCGTGCGGGTTCGAGTCCCGCCCCCAGCACTTTGATGTGAAAGTTGATAAAATCCTCAGGCAGAAATGTCGTGTGGGTTCGAGTCCCGCCCTGGACACACCAAGAGACCACTTGAAAGAGTCTTATATATACGGTATTATTGGCTCCAGTACATAGCGTGCTGGAGTGGCGGAATTGGTATACGCGCTAGTCTTAGGAACTAGTGCCGCAAGGCTTAGGAGTTCAAGTCTCCTCTCCAGCACCCTGTGTATTGTTTTAAAACTTAAAAATCATGCCCCTATAGCTCAGTTGGTAGAGCAGCTCCCTCTTAAGGAGACGGTCGTAGGTTCGAATCCTACTGGGGGCACATAATACAAAAATCACCCCTGCGGGTGATTTTTGTATTATGTGCCAGTCGGAGACATGTCGCTTCGCGACAGTCGAGGCGGGGTCGCGAAAATTTCCGAAGGAAATTATTTGTGACCACAAACGGTGAAAATCCCCTTATTTAAAGCCTTTTCAAGCCCCAAAATCGCCCCGTCCCTCACTACTTGACAATACCGGATGTAGATGCTATAATACACTCAGATTCATGATAGAGGTTGAGTTTCTCAGTTGCCCCACATCCCCCTGCTGGTCAACTGAGAAACTCAAACAAAATTTATTTAAAACATAAAATATATCAATTATGAAAAAGTTCTTTAAATTATTATCGATAGTTTTAATAGTCATCTCTGTAACGAGCTGTGGCAAAGTTCAGCTTGCAGCCCAAACAACCGGGAACGAAGTTGTAAACCTGAGTTCACCCCAATTCGTTGGGATGAATGCAAATGGAACTGCAAATATCTTCTTTAACGGGCGTACTGTTACTGTGGATGTAACCAGGGATGCCACGCTCACCGCACCCGGAGACTTCAACGGCACCGGGATCACGGCAGAGCCATTGACTCGACCGTTGCAATGGAGCGTATTTAATAGTCTGTGGGTTGCTGATGGCATGGCGTACAATAACGGCATGTCTGCAACAACTGCCCTCGTGTACTTCGTACATGGCAGAGCGACTGTTGCCGGATTTGTATACGGCCTGGAGTCCAGGAGTATGCTATTTAGGAATAGCCCGCAAACAGGGAATGACTATAATGCGTACATTCCGGGCGATTCGAGGATGCTCCTGAAAACAGGATGGATCGGTGGACCGTTCAGTATCAACTGGACCAGCCCGTTCTGGACGATCCTGAACTAATCAGGATCACTCAAAAAAAATCTTAAACCATCTCCAAAAGAGATGGTTTTTTTATTTGACAAAAAGACTTTATGTTGTTATAATGAAGCCAAATATATCACAATTTTTGTAACTTAAAAAAATAATAATAATATGAAAATTCTAATTATTGTATTTATCCTATACTACCTTTCTGGCTATTTGCCCGGAAGACCGATAAAGCGCAAAAAAAATCGCTGGCATCCCTGGGGGGCCTTTGGTCAGATATGGGGCTGGATAGATGGAGATAAAAAAAGTTTACTCCCTGATTCACTCCCCTGGCCGTTTCGTAAACAGTATTTCAATTTCACCTATAACCAATATGTTGAAAAAGGTGAGGGTATAGAAAGACACGAAACAAAAAGCGATGATGGTAAGAAAATTTTGTACCATGCCGCTACAGTAATCCCGGGTATTAAAAAACCAGTTCGTACGGTTGTGGAAACACTTACCCGTATAAGGAAAACAGAAATACATCCGTATGTTATTAGCCCTGTGACTCCACGGTCTGGTTTTACTTTTCATCTTTGCTTCACAGCAAAAATAAAAGTGATGGAGCCAATGGATACAACTAAGCTGGATGATTTTCTTGTTTTCTTTGGTAATGAGCTTAATGATGCGGTTTTCCCCTGGGCAAAAAAGTTTGAAGAAAAATGCTGGGGTAAAGAAACTGATCGGGATAAGGCTGTAAATAAGATTATCGATTGCATGATTGGGCTTAGAATCGATGTAGATAAATCAATAGTAATTGATCGTCTACCACTCAAAGCGTATATGCAAAAAAAGATCGATGAGTATGGTTTAGTCTTATCTGAGTTTTCCTTGGATGTAGGATACGATAAAGCAGTAGAAGAAATCCTACTAGCTCGCGCATCTCAAACTAAACAAGCTGAAAAAACGAAGCTCCAGGAAAAGTTAAATGAAACGAGGAAAAAGGAAAGAGAGATGGAGTTTGATGATGAAACTCAGGAAATCCTTCTTGATCAAAACCGTTTCAATAATGTTCAAAAACCGACTATTGACGCATTAAAAGAAATGCAAAAGGAGGCAAACGGAGCATGGAAAGAAGGTGTCACCCTCTTTCAGGGTGATAATGATGCCACTAAGCAAACATCTGCACTTCTTGCAGGAGTATTCAATAACACTAAAAAAACTGGAGGTAAAAATGTCACTCAGCAAAGCAATCCTTAAAAAGGTGTGGAATGATTTTCTGAAAAGCATCAGAAATGACTATGACACCTTTATCAAGCCAAAAATGGATAAGGTTTTTAAGGAGTTTAGCCTGTATGTTAAAAAACAATATACAAAACTAACTTCTAAAAATGCTACCAATAAATCGTCCAGCAAATTCATGACAGTTATGGGGTATCTATTCTTTATCTGTCTTGCTGTTGCGATACTTGGTGCTTATCGTGGAGGTTTCGATACTATTTTACCAGGCTGGATGAGAAAATCTTTCACCGGCACGTTTCTCTGGATTTGTATCGGTGTTGGTATCATCATTGCGATTGGGGTGATTGTGTATAGGAAAAAATGGTTTGGACCAGGTTCTGTATCTGGATCCAAAACTCCCCAATGGCCTCTGATAGGAGTGCTCATCGCGGCAGGAATCGTACTGGTCCTATATTTCCTTCTTCCTCAACTACGGAGCACAATCCCTGACTATGCATCTACTGGTACTGGAAACTACCAACCACCAGCTCCTCCCCCGCTCCAAGTAGCGTGTGCGGAA
>JAGOVD010000024.1 GCA_018060905.1 Minisyncoccota bacterium | reverse complement strand
TTTGGTCCATTTATTGTACTCGCGCTCTTTATTGTCGGATTGTGGGATGTTACACTACGTACATTGTTTCCATTATGGTAAAACCCTCATTACAATCAGGTGTAACGATGATAGAGATGCTTGTAGTTGTCGGCATCATTGCCTTTGTATCAAGCGTAATGATTTTCAACTACTCTGATTTCAGCACCAACGTATCACTTCGTAATCTCAGTCAAGAAGTTGCGCTTTCTATTCGCAAGGCTCAGACCTATGCGACAAGTGTCAGGCCGATCGAAGGCCTTGATGGGCTTACGAGCCGCGCGTTTGGGTCGTATGGTATATCATTTAGTCTCAGAAGCGCACCATCTACTGACCCCAAAGTACCAAGTGAAAAAAACTTCGTACTTTTTGTTGATATTCCAGAAGTTCTCGGAGATCGAGGGGCAGGGACATACGGTCAAGAGTCAACCGGAGAACCGTGTGGTAATCCACAAACACATGAAAGTGAGTGTATTGAAACATTTAGTATTACCACCGCAGACAAGGTCGTCGGTATTTGTTCTGATAGTACAGGGGAATATACAGCCGAGTATGATTGCCCTCCAAAAGGCGGTGTCGATATCACCTTTACTCGCCCGAATCCTGATGCACGTATCATGTATTTCAATAATGGTTCAAATAGTTGGGAACTATCATCGTATGCAAAGATTGTCTTTGAATCCGCAAAAGGGCTTCGTCGTTCGGTCACTGTTTGGAATACAGGGCAGATAAGCGTGCAATAATATATGAAAAAGATTTTTATACCACAGCAAAAAAATACTCAAGCAGGATTCACGCTCGTAGAGCTCATGGTATCTCTGTCTCTCTTCATCATTGTGGTACTCGCGCTTGTTGGTTCGCTCTACAACGTCAACGATGCGTCACGCAAGGTGCAGGCGATGCGTACAGTCATGGACAACCTCAACTTTGCGATGGAGTCGATGAGTCGCACGATTCGCACTGGAGAGGATATATCGTGCGACATCGATGTCCCGGGAGTCAATTGTCCCATAGGAGGAGCTGAGGTCAACAGGGAACTGACGGTCAAAAGTACGCTCGGTGAGAGTGCGCAGATTGATTATCGATGGGTTCGAGATGCTACAAACAAGGGTCGTATCGAAAAGAAACGCACAGATCTCACCAATCCTGGTGGCGACACCCCCGAATGGGTGGCGATCACTTCACCAGAGATTGATGTTGAGAAATTCAGTTTCTATGTTTCGGGTGTTGGCGCAAATGATAGTCAGCAACCAAGTGTTATTATAAAGCTTGAAGGTGTGGCTACGGCAAGTACGGGAACTATTGCACCGTTTGCGATCCAGACATACCTGTCGCAGCGAGCACCAGAGTGATTATCCATATGAAATACTTTCAACTTTCAACTTTCAACTTTCAAACTCGCGGTGCGAACCGCGGCTTTACCCTTATCGAAACGCTCATTGCGATTCTGATTCTTGCGATGACGATTGGGGCACTCTTGTCACTGACTGCGGGAGGATTCTTCTCTATTCGATACGCCAAAAACGATATCGTTGCGAGTAACCTCCTCCAGGAATCTCTCGAATACATCAGAAATACCCGAGATAGTGCAGCACAAGAACAGGGTGTTCCATCCTGGGATGCATGGAGGTCACAATTTGACGCTTGTTTTGACCAGGACGGATGTATGATCAATCCGTACGCAGTCAGTGCCCCTGCTCGAGTCAGCGGATGTGGCAGTACGTGTGACAACTTGTATTATTTTCCTGGAGACGGCTTCTACGCGTACCCACCAGTCGAAGACAATGTATTTAATACAACCGGCTCAGAAGAGTCTGTGAAGACATCATTCATCCGCACGATCACTATGGAGGAGGGACCGTCTGGCACTGACATCATCGTGACCGCAACGATGCAATGGATGAACGGGACCAATACAAAGCAAACAAAGCAGTCGATTATCCTTTCACAGTGGAACCTACAATGATGAACCATACCTCACAACCAAAGAGTTCTTCAACCGGCGGCTTCGCCATGCTCTTCACAGTGCTTATCGTCGGATTGATTTTATCTATTGCGATTAGTATTTCAAACCTGACACTCAAGCAGGCAGTCCTCTCAAATCTCGCCAAAGATTCCCAGATCGCTTTCTACCAAGCTGATGCGGCAGTTGAGTGTGGACTATACCAAGACACGGCACTCGGGCTTTTCCCGAAGGGCTCTACGAGTGGGACGGTCCCGCCAGAATTTGAGTGCGGAAACCGACGCATGGTACTCGATCAGTTCCAGGAAAATACTGATCAGTTTACCTACACCTTTGCAGACACCAATACGACCGTGCCATGTTTTTCTATTATTTTTGACAAGAGTAGTGAGCCGTACCGTGTTCAAGGATTTGGGTATAATACCTGTACTCAAAGTGCCCGCCAGGTTGAGCGCGCTCTTGAGGTAAAATACTAATACTATGAACGACAAGGTGGTACAAGAGAGGATGGAGAAGCTCCGGGCTGAGATAGCTATGCATGCTCGCGCGTATTATGAAGCCGATGCTCCGACTGTCTCTGATGCGGTCTATGACACTCTCGTTCGAGAAATCAAAGATCTTGATCAAAAGTACCCCGCGCTCGCCGATCCTAACTTCATCATCTATCGCGTCGGGGGTATACCGCTCGACGCATTTTCCAAGGTTGCGCATACCTCTCGCATGCTGTCGCTCAACGACGCATTTTCATACGACGAAATCGGCGCATGGGATACACGCATTAAAAAGCTTATTCCTGGAAAACCGTTTCATTATTTCGCTGAACTCAAACTCGACGGTCTGGCAGTGTCACTTATATATGAAAATGGTGTTTTTGTTCGTGGTGCAACGAGAGGTGATGGCACGATCGGGGAAGACATCACTCAAAATTTAAAAACTATTTCAGCAATTCCTTTGAAGATTCAAGGGAATGTTCCTGCACTTGTCGAAGTACGCGGTGAAGCAGTGATGAGCAAGGCGACACTCAAACGATTGAACAAAAAATATGAAAAACAAGGCAAACAACTCCTTGCCAATACACGCAATGCCGCAGCGGGATCTTTGCGTCAACTTGATTCCAAAATCACCAAAGAGCGTGATTTAGATTTCTTTGCATGGGACATTGCAACGTATGGGACTGAGGCAATCGTTCGTCACTCTGACAAACACGCACTATTGAGAAAGCTTGGATTCCAGGTTGCCGACCATGAAAAGGTATCGGGAGATCTCGATCAGATTTTTAAGGAAATAGAATCATTTGAGAAAATCCGTGACAGTTATCCGTACGGTACCGATGGTATTGTCATTCAAGTTGATGAGACTGCACTTCACGATGATCTTGGCGTTGTCGGCAAGGCGCCTCGATATGCGATTGCGTACAAATACGCCGCAGAGCAGGCAACAACGACGGTGACTGCTATCACGGTGCAGGTTGGCCGTACCGGAGTGCTCACACCGCTTGCACACTTTGTACCGACACTTGTTGCAGGTTCAACCGTCTCTAAAGCAACGCTTCACAATATTGAGCAAATCGAACGCCTCGACGTGCGTGTTGGGGACACCGTCGTTATCCAAAAGGCAGGGGATGTGATCCCAGAAGTCGTTGAGGTGTTAAAAAATTTGCGCACGGGCACAGAAAAGAAATTTGCTATGCCAAAAAAATGCCCCATCTGCGCCGCAGCTGTTACAACAAAAGATTCAGTTACTAAAGAAAAAACTGTCGCATACTACTGCACCAACGATGATTGTCCTGCCAAAAATACACGCAGCATCATTCACTTCGTCCACATGCTCGACATCTATGAAGTCGGTCCAAAAATTGTGGAGAAACTCCAAGAAGAAGGTCTCATTTCTGATGCGGCAGATCTCTTTTACCTCACCGAGGCCGACCTCGCAGGACTTGAACGACTCGGTGAAAAAAGCGCGAAAAATATCGTCGATGCCATCGCTGACAAAAAGCACCCACCGCTCGATCGCTTCATTACTGCACTTGGCATTCAGCACGTTGGCGAAGAAACGGCGCGTGACATTGCGACGCACTTTGGATCATTTGAGAAATTCTGGGCAGCGGGAGCTGAGGCATTTGATGCGATACCCAATATCGGTCCGGCGGTGACGGAATCCATCATGGTGTACAAAGCCAAGCCATCATCACAGGTATTCATCGACAAACTATTTGCCGGCGGGGTGAAGCCACAAACTGCAAAGAAGGTAGAGAAGGGAGTATTCAGCGGACAAACATTTGTCCTCACTGGTACACTACCGACACTCTCGCGCGATGAAGCGAAGAAAATTATTCAGAACAATGGTGGCAAGGTATCGAGCTCTGTATCAAAAGCAACGAGCTATGTATTGGCAGGGGAGAATCCCGGCTCGAAATACGATGAAGCAGAGAAGCTGGGCGTCAAAATCATCGACGAAGTGGAATTTTTGAAGATGGTGGAATAAAAAAAAGACAGCGATTGCTGTCTTCATTAAAATGCTTTCTGTGAGTATTATTAATTTATTTTTAATTCCTGTTTTTTATCCGGGATGAATAAAAAAATTAAAGATAGCAAAAACGAAATTAAGATTTTAATAAAAAATACTATAGGTGGATTACCAGACCAATAAATGATCATTATAGCAAGGGGTAAACCAGTCATGAATAATGTAGTAAAGATTGTAAATTCTCTCATAGGTTTTACAAACAGAGACATAATTCCTACTGTAGCACCAAAGTAAATTATCAATAAGACTCCCATAGGCCCATTATTGTCACCTTTTCTTCCATGATTAAACTCATACCAGGCTTGATTTTTAAGAATGGTAATTGATGAACCTGTTTCAACATATATTGCATATATAAAATATATAAGAACAAGAGAAGGCCCGAACCTTTTTAAAAGATGTAGTAGTTTCATTTTTTTAATTTTTTCCTATATTACATTGTTTTATATATTTGTCAATATCATGCCCAAAAACCTATATTCTGCTATAGTTGTTCCTATATGGATATCGAAGAAGTACGGAAATTGGCGCATTTGGCGCGCATCTCTGTCTCAGATGAAGAATTGGAAGGATTTGCTAAGGACATTGGCAACATCATTGGCTTTGTCGATCGCGTGCGTACTGTCGAGCTCGGTATAGCTCCCGATACAGCAGGAAGCGAGACCAATGTATTTCGTGATGATATGGTCGACCCACTCGCAGGCGTATACGACCTAGTAGAGTGTGCACCACTTCACCAAGACGGCTTCGTGAAGGTGCCGAAGGTTATAGAATAAATATGACAATCTCCGAACTCAATCAAAAATACATATCGAAGGAAGTAATCATCGCACAGGTTGTTGGTGAGTATGTCACACGTGCCAAGTCAGATACGCTCAATATTTTCCGTGAAGTATTTACTGATATAGATGAACAGGTTGCCAGCGCACAGGCAATGCTTGATGCCGGGACAGTGACTATGCTGACAGGGGTACCAGTAGTCATCAAAGATAACATTTTGTTTGAAGGTCACATTGCAGGTGCTGCATCCAAGATGCTTGAGCATTATGTTGCAAGTTATGACTCGACGGCAATCAGGCAACTACGAACCGCAGGTGCGATCATTATCGGACGTGTAAACATGGACGACGGAGCAATGGGTGCATCGACTGAAAACTCAGCATACGGTGTCACCAAGAATCCGCTCGATCCAACGCGTGTACCAGGAGGATCATCAGGAGGATCGACGGCCGCACTTGCAGCGGATCTTGCAGTCGTTGCACTCGGGTCTGACACTGGGGGATCGATCAGACAACCATCTGCATTTTGTGGTGTTGTCGGTATGCTTCCCACCTATGGCACAGTGTCACGTCATGGATTGATTGCAATGGCGAGTTCATTTGATGTGATTGGTCCGATCACACATACGGTTGCCGATGCAGAGATACTCTACAACACTATTGCAGTTCATGAACCACTCGACAGTACATCTGTTGCTCGACCTGAAATAAAAGTACCGTTGAAAAAACGTCTCGCCATTCCTCGCAATCTTTTTGCCGAAGGAGGCATTGATACTGCAGTGCGCGAAAACTTTGAACAAACTGTTGCGAAACTCAAGGGAGAAGGCTTCACGATAGAAGAAGTCGATTTGCCACACTTCGGAGACTCACTTGCGGTCTACTATATTTTGATCCCTGCAGAAGTCTCGTCCAACCTTGCACGTCTCGAAGGTGTCCGATATGGTGACCGAGTAGGTCGCGTTTCAGAGGACGGTACGCGACATGATTTCGCAAAATCAACTATTAAAGATTTCTACAGCGATACACGAGGTGCACTTTTCGGAAAAGAAGTTCGCAGACGCATACTCCTCGGCACCTATGTCCTCAGTCATGGATACTATGATGCCTACTACAACAAAGCAGTCGCACTCCGTGCGGTGATTCGCCGTGAAGTAGAATCAGTCCTCAAAGACTATGATGCAATCATCACACCGACCACTCCATCGACCGCATTCAAGATAGGCGAGAAAGCCAATGATCCAGTTGCCATGTACCTTGCTGACCTTTTCACTGTGCCTGCCAATATCGCTCAGCATCCCGCGATTTCTGTACCATCGGGCACTGATGAAGCAGGACTTCCATTTGGTTTCCAGTTTATCGGAGCTCGGTTTGCCGAAGCGACACTCTTTGAACTCGGCAAGGTAGTAGAAAAGATTCGCTAAAATATGCGTCACGTACAAAATGACTCAATGTTGCATGGTCAGTAAAGGTAGCCATATTTCGTACGTGATGCGATAATACGAACGT
>JAGOVD010000004.1 GCA_018060905.1 Minisyncoccota bacterium | reverse complement strand
AGGAGAAGCGCATAGTGAACGACACTGTGATGTGGTTTCTCGTGCCACTTGCGATACCACGTGAGGTTTTCTGAAAGATGATCGTGAAATTGATTCATAGGGTTTGACATGTACGTTAATTAAATTTATATACCTCCAATTGTACTATGTCTGTGTTTCTCGCGATAGGGTGTAGAAAAAATATGTGGATAAACAAAACCCCCTTCACGGGGGTTTTGTTGTGTACATATGTAGATTCGTTTGAAATTACCAAGCAAAGTGAGCGAAGGCCTTGTTGGATTCCGCCATTTTGTGCGTATCCTTCTTTTTCTTCACAGCGTTTCCTTCACCTTTTGCTGCGAGCATGAGTTCTTCGGCGAGTGCGACGGCAGTCTTCACTCCTTTGCGAGAGCGTGATGCATCGATGATCCATCGCATTGCAAGTGCAGTACGTCGTTCAGGGCGAACTTCTCGTGGAACCTGGTAGTTGGCACCTCCGATACGTCGTGAGCGTACTTCGACGAGTGGACCAGCGTTTTTGAGCGCATTATCAAATACTTCGAGCGGGTTTTCGGTTCCCTCTTTTTCTTTCACGATATCGAGTGCTCCATAGACAACGGTACGGGCCGTGTTCTTCTTGCCATCCATCATGATAGAGTTGATGAACTTCTCAAGCGTGGTTGAATCAAACTTGATGTCAGGCTTTACGATATTTCGATTTGTTACTTTTCTTCGCATATTATTTCTTTGCTACCTTAGGGCGCTTTGTACCATACATTGAGCGAGATTTGCGTCGCTTGTCGATCCCTTGGGTATCGAGGACACCGCGGACGATATGGTATCGAACTCCGATCAAGTCCTTGACGCGTCCCCCACGAAGCATGACGACTGAGTGTTCCTGGAGGTTGTGCCCTTCACCGGGAATGTAGGCAGTGACAGTGTCACCATTGGTGAGGCGGACGCGGGCAATTTTTCGGATCGCTGAGTTTGGCTTCTTTGGAGTCGTGGTTGAAACCTTGACGCAGACGCCACGTTTGAATGGAGATGCGTAGAGAACAGGGCGGTTGTGAATCGCGTTAAATCCACGAGAAAGGGTCACCGCCTTTGTCTTGCGAGTCACTTTCTTGCGTGGGGTCTTTATAAGCTGGTTTATAGTAGCCATGTGGAGCATATCCTACTATAGTGCCCAGAATTAATCAAGTGGGGGCTCTCGGAAACCGGGTGCTATTTTGCCGTCGCGTATTTTTCTGCTGAAAAATCGCTCCTTCTCAGACCAGTCGTCTTGCGAAAGACGGCAAAATAGCACCCGGTTTCCTCGCTTTAAACGAAACGAGCTTTGTATATGTGCTGACGAGCACCTGTCTGAGGCGCAGCCGAGTCGCGCAGAAGGCATGTATTTGGGAGCACAGAGCTTAGATATTGATACCAGTAATAAGAGTAAAGAGAGTAAAGGCAAATGGGGCGACGACTTTCCAACCAAATACAATAAATATAAGGAGGAGTGGCAGGCTGTACTGCTCAATCAGGCGCATGGTTGGCTGAAATCGCGCCGGAAGGACAGCGCTGAGGAATCGAAATCCATCAAGTGGTGCAAGTGGGATAGCGTTAAACAGGGCAAGGACGATGTTAACGAGGACGATAATACTTGCGATATCAATAAACGCTGTAGAAATAAGGCCTGTGAGGATAGAAACACGGATCAATAGACCAAACACTACGGCAATACCGAGGTTGACGACGATACCCGCGATCGAGACTTTGGCCACGGATTTGTTGCCATGTTTGAGATTGTCAGGGTTGTACGGGACTGGTTTTGCCCATCCGACGACAAATCCTGCGTTTGAGAGGATAAGGACGAGCGGGAGTATGACAGAGCCGAGCCAGTCGATATGCTTGAGAGGGTTGAGCGTGATACGCCCAAGCATACGCGCCGTCGGGTCCCCTTCTCGCTCAGCCATGAGCCCGTGCGCCACCTCATGCACAATGATAGAAATCATGAGAATCAAGAAATAAAAGATGGAAATCGGTCCTTGCATAGCAATACCCTCTATGGTACCATGCGAATCACTATGGCAAAAGAATGCGCAATAACTAAAAAGACGTCACAGATGAGTGGAGGCTACTCCACCAAGGTTCGTGCGACCAAGTTCAACCCAACTGGCATGACTCGTAAGTACGCAAACCTCCAAAAGAAGCGTATCTTTGTCCCTGAAATCGGCAAAAACGTCATCGTGACTGTTTCAGCCAAAGGCCTCCGCACCATCACCAAAAACGGTGCCTACGCTTCCCTCAAAAAAGCTGGTGTCCTGAAATAAACCTAGAAATTAAAAAAACCGTCCGTAAGGGCGGTTTTTGTTTTTTATAAATAGTATAATTAAGAAAGAATTTCTCCTGCCAATTCCAATACCTTGGTGGGAGATAACTGACGAATATTCCTTTTCCCTGTTGATAAATCTTTTAAAACAGTCTCATTGGGAATTTTATCAGCAGCGAGACGTATTGAAGAATCGACCGCTATATCCGTAAATGAGTACCCTTTTGTTTTCATTTCAACAAGCCTCTCTCTCCCGACAGTTTTTGTGATTAATCGCTGAGTCGCCTCATCGGTTTTACGTAACAATAAACAAAGTGGTGTATCGCCGAGCAACGGAGCAGCTTTTGCAATCTCTTCAAGTTCCTCATAGTAAATATTAGAATTACGACTATAGGAATCCAGCAGAACATTTTCAATACTATCTGAATCACTACACATCTTCTCTGAAAGCCAGAAAACCTTTTTTAGCGATTCTGGTGACACTGTATTCAATGCGGGAAATAATACCTTGGGATGCATTGTTGAAAGCAGGGATATGACCTCAAATGGAAACTGTTTACCTTCTGCGTACTTAAAAATATTACGATCCCGTTCATCAGCAGGAGCTGTAACACCTTTCGTACTTCTAATGAAAAACAGAAGGACCTTAGATGCTCTTTGTGGACTACACACGAGAAAATAATCTACCAATCGATTACATGGAACATGTTGTTGGTCCTTGTTATATCGGAGATCTTTCCACTGTCCCCACCCAAGGTGGCGTGAAGAATGTTTGCCTCCAATATAGGCAAGTTGAACAGGAGAAAGAGCATCAAGCAATTCTTTTTTTATCGAACCAGTTTGTTCCCATAAGTTCGTTGCAGTCTCCTTCTGCTTCATTTCATACTGCACCATTAATTGAAACTTTTCTGGTGAGAGTGCGTTGATAACATTGTGTTTACGCTCATCATCGAGCTTACTAACTTCGCCATACAAGATCGGAATGCTCATTCTGTTGAGTTTCTTAATAAGCTCTTCAGCGAGTTTCTGTTTTTTAGCTTTATTCATATGTCAATTTTTTAGTTTAGGAATGGTTTTCCCGAATACTACTCTTTGGTATTGATTTGTCAAAGCACGCCTTTTTCTTTATTTTGTATGGTGATCCCGTACTTGGTCGTCGAGATCTTCGAGTTTGTGCGCAATCGTCGCGATCTCGTCTTTGATATCAGCGATAGCTGTCACCTCCACCTTAAGATCAGTATCGGTCTGTCTCGTGAGTTTCTTTTCAGTGCGCAGTCCCGAGAGGATCAACTCATTTCCAATGAAGCTTGAGACAAATGCGCGAGTGATATAGAGAATGAGACACCCCGTAAGGAAAGAGAGTGGTCCATCCCACCACGCATGATCCATTACCGCCTGTGAGTTACTCATATAAAGGTGTACAAGATCGGTCGTATGCCAGACACCTCGCCAAAAGAGGACGATACCAACCCCTGCAATGAGTGCATAGAGCCATGAGTGATGACTGAGAAATATATGAAGCCGAGTGAGGAGTTTTTTCATACCGTGCAGTATAGCAGTTTTATTTATACAACTCGCTATGTGTGCCAATTCGAATGAAAAGAATTGTATCACCATATTGTCTGTAAATTGCCCGAATATCTCCGGAGATATTGATGCTTCGGCAACCCTCGAAGGGGTGGTGGAGTGAATGATTATTCAGTTGAGGGTGAAATTTATTTTCAGCAAAAAGCATCAATCGTTCGACGACTTGTTTTTGTATCTTTTGAGAAAGCGTGCGATATTGTTTTTTGAATACACGATCACGCTCTATGTTCATAAGCTATGAATTCAGATCTTTAATAAAAGCCTCCATGGTGGGAAAATTCTTTGTCTTCCCTGCTTTATAAGCTTTTTGGACTTGTTCGATTGCCTTGATAGTTTTTGCATTAGGTATTGGTGCAGAAAAAGTCACCTCTTTGGTATGCACAAAGTCTTTGAGGTAGTTGTTGATGACCGTGGACATTGGCAGACCTAAATCCTTGGCAGTCTTTTGCGCCTTTTCTTTAAGCCCCTTATCGAGTTTTATAAGCATCGTAGTGTTCATATACTAAAGTATATAAAGTAGTATAAATTTGTCAACCAGGTAGTAGCGCTTGGTATTGTCGCTCGGCAACTTGTTTGAAGGACTATGCCAAGGATCACTACCGGGTCAACTATTCTTTCTCGATCTTTCGGACCCATTTCACTCCATCAGTAAGGAGTGTCACCGTACCCTTGTCTTGTGTGGAGAGTGTTTGGATACTGAGAGATTTGAGTCGAGCGGTGACTTCGGATGCGGGATGTCCATAGCGATTGTTCACGCCTGCAGAAATGAGGCCGAGCCGAGGAGACACCGCACGGAGAAATGCTTCAGCAGAAGACGTCTTGGATCCATGGTGGCCGAGTTTGAGAATATCGACATTGATGCTTTTGGGATCAAGTTTCGCAAGGTATGTTTCGATAGATATCGGTGAGTCCCCGGTGAAAAGCGCGCTCCGCTCCCCCATCTGTAACCGCCCAACGACTGATGCCGTGTTTGTCTCCCATCCCGAGGTATCTCGATCAGGAAACAAAATCTTGAACGACGTTGTTGGACTAAGCACGAGATTCATCCCGCGACGGACGTAGTATGACGGGATACTTTTTTCGCTGAGAATAGTATAGAGGTCTTTGAATACTTGAGTATCGGTCGTGACTTGAGACGTGAGATAGAGTCCGACATCATAGCGATCAAAGACAAGTGGGAGTCCGCCGATGTGGTCTGCGTCCGGATGTGTGGCAATGACGACATCGATCGTCTGATCCCCGACCGGCATCACCTTGGCAAGCTCGCTCAAGACCTTACTATCTTTGCCTCCATCGATGAGGAGCTGTGCGCCGTTGGGTGCTTGTATGAGAAATGCATCACCCTGCCCAACATTGAGCATCGACACCGACGCCTTGCCGTCAGTTTTCGCCGGCTGTAGTGCGAGCGCGGCAATACCAAGCATCAGTATGATAGTACCCATGATAGCCAATGTCCGTGTCTGTCGATTCATGTATACTGCAAGTGTATCAGAATAATCTTTCACCCTATGTTTACCGAACAACCCCTTTCACCCAAACCTTTTGGCAAGATAACGCAACAGACCCATGACGAACACCAGAAGCTCTATGCCGGCTATGTAAAAAATGCGAACACCGTCATTGAAAAGCTTGCCACATATGACAACGATGCAACCAAGGTATACGAGACCGGTGAGCTCTATCGCCGATTCGCCTTTGAGTACAACGGTATGCGAAATCATGAAATATACTTTGCACTACTCGACGGCACGAACAACAGTGCGCCTACCCTTATGGATGCAATTCAAAAACAATGGGGCAACCTCGACGCATTCACCTCGCTCTTCGTCTCACTTGCTACTACACGAGGTGTCGGGTGGGCAATGCTTTCCTATGACAAAAAAGCTAGCACGCTGATCCTGCACTGGGTAGACGAACAGCAGATCGGCCAACTCCAAGGCGCTTCCCCGATCATCGCACTGGACATGTGGGAACATTCATACGTTGCGGACTACCAGCCGAGTGGCAAGAAACAATACATCGAAGATTTCTTCGCCAATCTCAATTGGTCCGTTGCCGAAGCATCCTATATCGCTGCATCACAAAAGTAGCAATATCTTTTCGGAAGAGTGTTCCGAGTATACCGGCATAAATCATGACGACACCCCACCACGCAAGTGCTGGGGTTTGCCATTGGGGCAATCGTGCCGAGAGCTTGAGCAACCAGAGGAGTAATCTGCCACCGAGTGACGTGATCGTCCCGACCAATCCAGCAAGTGGTACAACCCATGCACAGGCCACGATGATGATGCCGGCAATCATCGCAACAGGTGTGACGAGGGCGAGCACCATGTTGGCAAGCGGTGAAGCAAGTGGAAAGCTGCCGGAGAAATACATCGTATAGGGCAACATAAATATCGGTATCGATACTGCCATCATGATGAGTTCACGCAGATCGACATGAGTAGTTTTTGGAATAAAAGAAAATAATTGTTCGACACGTGGGAGAACGGCAACCATAAATAACGTCGCGAGAAACGACAGATGAAATCCCGGATCAGCAAATACTGTGTGTGGTGAAATAAAAAAGAACAGTATATATGCAACAAAGAGTGCGCGAATCGGCTGGTACGTCCGTATCGACAGTCCCGCAAAGAGTGCGATCGATCCCATGATACCCGCACGCACCGATGCGACACCAGCGCCTGACACGAGGACGAGCATGAGGATGGCAATCACGGTCAGTATAGTGCGTATACGAAATGGTAGCGCACGCAACAAGAGACCGAGAAATCCTGCAAGGAGCGTGATGTTGTATCCCGAGAGGACGAGGACATGGAGCACGCCCGTATCGCGAAAGAGGTCTTGGACTGATTGTGGAAGTCCACCCTGGTATCCAACGAGCATCCCCGCAATCACACCATCAAATGGAAAAGAAATATGCTGTGCAAATATGTCAGCAACCCTGTAGCGAATGATTGTTGCAATGCGCGACAGTGACCATGCTCCTTCGTCAACGAGTACGACTGTCGGATTGTTCACGAGTCCGACGATACCCTTACTCGCCAGATATGCCTGGTATCCAAATATGCGCCCTGAGTCCGTAACGAAGTCTTGGGGCGGAGCAACTGTACCGCGTACAGTCACCGTATCTCCTGGCAAGAGCTCAACGACGCCCGTGACACTTACCTGGAGCCGTTCATCAAACATCACGTCGCGCACGACGAGCAATGTCCGATCAAGTCGTCGGTCAACTGACACAACTTTTGCATCAAATGCGCGGTTACCATAGACCTCTCCCACAACTGGTTCATCAATGCGCCACAGTGCAAGCGCGCCGAGTATGAGTGTTGCACCTAGTATGAGTCCGAAACAAATACCTCGAACGGTGCGAAAGAAAAGTGCACACGAGAGGGCAACAAGTATGCCGACATACACCACGGTCTCGATTCCCGTATAAAAGCTGTGATACATCACCGCTCCAATTGTGAGCATCAGTGCAACAAGCTCAACCATGTCATAAGTATACTGATTGATTGACAGAAAATCGATAGAGAGTAGTATCAAGAAAAATTAAAAATATATGGAAACAGTAAATCCAGCACTCCTTCGAGGAAAAGATCTTAAAGACTTCAAAGTGACTCAGATGACCATGGTCTTAAAGGGTGACGAGGACGGGAAAAATTTTCGACCGCTTGGCCTTTATAAAAATGGTTCGCTTGCTGAGGTATTCACCTCACAAAATAAGCACAATACCCACTTTAGTGCTATACCTGTAGACATCCTTACTGACGGAAAATATTTCGTATTATTGGATTCCAGATACGATCAACCAGTAGCGATTATTAAAGAGGAGGAAGAGAAAAGAAAGCTCATGGCAGTCGCCTTGGAAAAATTAACACCCGAAGAAAGAGTATTGTTCGGCCTACCCGATCCAAAATCTTTAAAGCAGTGACGTGTATTTCAAATTATTATTTTAAAGCCAAATTAATTTGGCTTTTTTATTTTGAATCATAATAGTGACTGCAGTGTGTAGTCCTGGATCAAATCAGTCTCCTCGGCTTTTGAAAATACTTTTTTATATTTCGCAGTCTTGCCTTTGACGCGCTTTTCGCAGGTTGCCCAGTCTTTGTCTGCGTACACACTGCCGCCCACGAGTGAAACATATGAATATGCCGGACCCGTCTTTGCTTTTGACGGAGATTTCTTTTCGGATATTGGAGGATTTTCTTTCAAGTACCTATCGTACTCGACGATGGCGCCTTCGAAGAGGTGTGGATTTTTATTGAGTGCAGCCATGACAGCGAGCTCGTCACAGCGGTCGTTGTAGAGATGCCCAGAATGACCATCAACTTTGACGAGTTTGAGTTTCTTGCCGAAGTGATCACGCAGGGCGAGGAGCTCTTCCCACTGTCCCTTGTTCTCCACTGGTTTCTTGGCCATCGTCACCCACCCTTTGCGCACCCATCCATCGAGCCATTTCTCAATGCCGTTCAATACATAGCGTGAGTCCGCGTGAAGTGCGACCGTCGCATCACCCGACTGCTCCTGTATATATCGCAATCCTTGGATCACCGCTTCGAGTTCCATTTGATTGTTCGTAGCAGGCTTCTTTGCACCTGCGAGCTCCACTGCATTCTTTGGTCCAATAATTATCGCGCCCCACCCCCCAGGCCCTGGATTGCCACGGGAAGCGCCGTCGGTATAGAGAGTGATTTCGTTTTTCATAAGATATGCGTACTTGATTATATAGTATTCCTTTTTCTTTTGTTGACGATAAGTAGGATTATGCCAAGCGCAATAGAAACGACCATACCTATCCCAATCGTTTTGAATCCAATAATTTCAAAAGATTTTATAGACATTAAAAGAAATCCACCAATTTGTCCCACAATACTCTCACGCATCCCACCAAAAAATATGCTCACAAAAAAGAGTACTAACCCAAACCCGGCTATGAGTAGTACAAAAAACGGCAAGAGTCCGATAATAATAAAAATACCTCCTGACAAGAGCCAAGACCTACTCCCTACCTTCTTTCGAGACTGAGGAGTCATGCTCCCGAGACCCATAAATACTTCTTCGATATCCTCCGTACGCCATCCTCCGGTTTGGATAAGTCCTAACCTGATTTGATCTCTTGTCTTTCCTTCTCCAATCTGTTGATTGACGTACGAGATAAGTTCTTTGGTTACCATAGGACAAGTGTAGCGCTTTTCATTCAGACAGTATAGCAGTACTATAGTACATATATGGATCCCGTTAGAAGCCGCGGTCGCGGAAGGGAGATATACAATATGGTCAATACATCTATTATTCACATAACTCAAGCACGTGCCGCGGTGACCGCGACCTGCTTCTAAACGGGATGGAACAAGCAACCAAAGACATGCGGGCAAAGGCACAACGCAAGGTACGCCAGGTGCGCAACTGGCACGAACGTGAGGTCGCATCTCGCACCGTCGGTCAACGTATCGCTGACACCATCTCGGATGCAGCAGGATCATGGACGTTTTTCTTCATCCACGTGATCTGGTTCTTCCTCTGGATATATCTCAAGGCGGAGCCGTATCCGTTTGGACTCCTCACGATGATTGTGTCGCTTGAAGCAATCTTCCTCTCAACATTTATCCTCATCAGTCAGAACCGACAGAGCGCACGTGACCGTGTCCAAGCAACCCAGGATTATGAGACCAATGTCGCTGCCAAAGAAGAAATCGAACAACTCATGACCCGCCTCGACTCTATCGAAGCCGACAAACTCGACAAGATTATCGCGATATTGGAGAAAAAATAACTATCGCACTTCTTGTATCCTGATTCGCACTCCCCCGCGCCAGCCGGCTTCGATAGTGCCGATGATAGTGAGCGTGGTGCCGGCCGTGAGCTTGGTGATGAGCGCATCATCTGCAAAGAATGTAAACGCGGTCGCAGAGCCAGTATCATCGCGAATGACGCACTCGATGTGCTCTTTGTTTTTGCCAAACATCTTGGTACTCACGATCGTGACATTTTCAAATGCAAAGTATGGCTCTGTGTTGCCGACGCCAAATGGTGCAAACTTGCGGACGACTGCGAGATGTCGAGTGCTCGCACTGGCGAGCGGGAGCACTATCGTATCAAGTACTGCCGAAATTTCCTCTTCATGACCCACCGTTGCAATCGCAGCGTTCAAAGCTTCTTCGAGGAAGTGTACTTTTTCTTTGGCGATAGAGAATCCGCCAGCGGCTTGGTGTCCACCTGCGTGGAGCATCATACCGTCGGGTAGTGCTTGAAAGAGGAGCGCTGCATGGTGCTCGGAAATCATCCGACACGAGCCTTTGATCGAGCCATCTCCCCCTTCACCCCAGACGAAAAATGATTTGCCGTACTTTTCTTGGAGTTTATTGGCCACAAGTCCGAGCACTGCTGGACGCCATTCCGGGTTGCCGATGACGACAATTGCACCGAGTCCTCCTGCGAGTTCGCGATGCGCGAGACTTGCATGTGCATCCTTCACAATACGCGCCACCAGTGTCTTGCGTTCGTTGTTGATCGTATCGAGTCGCTGCACAATGGTGAGTGCTTGCGCATTGTCATCAGTCGAGAGGAGTTCGTAGGCAAGCATCGGAGTGTCCATACGAGATGCAGCGTTCAAGCGAGGTGCAAGGGTAAACGTGAGGTCAGTCTCGGTGAGCATCTGGAGCGAGAGATTGTTCTTGGCGAGTAGTGTCTGAAGTCCGATGCGACGAGTTTTGCGCATGACGTGGAGCCCGTATGCAGCAAGCATACGATTCTCTCCCCGCAATGGCACCATGTCAGAGAGTGTTGCAAAGCCGACGAGGTCCAGCAGCCACTTCTCCCACCCTTCAGGTATATCAAACTCCGCACGGTGTTTCTGCAGGAATGCACAGACCAAATAAAATGTGACTGCCGCTCCACACGGATCTTGGTTCACATAGGTTCCTTTTGCAGGATGCACGACAGCGAATGCTGCAGGGAGCTCAGGCAATGGAGCATGATGGTCAGTGAGGATGACATCGATACCGCGTGACTGTGCGTCAGCGATCTGTGCGATGGCAGTGATACCAACATCGACGGTGATCATGAGTGTGACACCTTTTGCTTCAAGTGCATCGATACCAATCTTGCTCACACCATAGCCTTCATCATGGCGATCTGGGATGTACACATGGACGCGATCCATGATGCCGAGTTTTTTAAATAAATCGATCAACACCACTGCCCCCGGAATACCATCACAGTCATAGTCGGCATAGATGCCGATGTGCTCACCATCACTCACCGCTTTGTACAGTCGCGCAACTGCGATTTTCATATCCGTAAATGCAAAAAGGTCTCCCAGTGAATATGTAGGCGAGATAAATGCCTGATGTTCGCCTGTCGAGAGATTGAGCCGTTTCGCAAGGAGTATCTCAAGCTCCGCCGGCGTCGGAAGGGTCGATAGCATGGCTACCATTGTACCACGCGCCCAAAAGTTCGATTCTAGGCATTGGAGCAAGAGAAAAAGCTAATTTCTGGTACAATTTTGCAATGGAACAAAAAAGGTTCGAAATTAATCACGAGTTTAAAACCTATGTCGACTCGGCATTATTATCTGAAGTTGAGCCTATTGAACAAGGAATGTATGTTTCTGAAAGTAGTAGTCATTTAGAAACCCTGGTTGAATATCCAATCCTTGATGCGGCAAAATCTTTCTTGGAAAAAGGAATTAAAACCGTAGCCTCTTCAGCGAATAAAAAAGATGTAGCGGAAGGAGAATGTTACCTAATTTTGGATTACAACTCATTGAATGAATCAAATAAAAAACTTGCTGAGACATTATACGGAGACGGGATCAGTGAGCAGCAGTTTTATGAAAAAATTAAGTGGGTAAAAATTACTATCCCTGTTACTAAAAAAACAACCGTCGCTGAAATTAAAGAGAAATTTCAAGAAATTGTTAAGCAGTTTGAGGATCAATCTAGGTAATTCCGAACCCCTTCCGGGGATTGCGATTTGTACAATCTGGGAGCATCCTCTAAGGTTTGGGGCAAGCCGTGTTAAACTTTCAGTATGTTTCGTCCAGCTATTGAAGAAGATTTCAAAGAAATTATTGAAATTCAAAATGAAAATCTTATTAGTCAGAATACGGACTTAAAATACGGATTCTTAGTAAATCCAGTGGATGATTCGTATCTGAAAAATGATGCCAATATTACTTTTGTCATCCAAAATGAAGAAACTAGAGCAATAGAAGGATACCTCACAGGGTGTCCTATTACTCCAGAGAAATTTAAAGAATTAAAATTAACTGGGACTGCTTCTTCTGTATTTTTTTGGAAACACATAGCGTTAAAGAACAAAATAAAAGGTACACATATAATTAAGTCTTTTGAAGACTACTGTTTTTCTGAATTAAAAAAGTCAGGGTATCTTGAAGTCGTTGGAGAGATTTGCCTTGAACCTCTCAATAATCGAAGTCTCAGTTTCCATGTAGGAGTTCAAAGTCTTAGGGAGATTGAAAGACGAACTGACGAGAAAAGATATGCCTGGGGTATTTTTACAAAGAATATTGAATAAAACTATTCCGAACATCCTCTAACGTTCGGAGCACGTGAATGTTGTGAAGGTCTGGAGGGAAGAAAAGAGCCACCCTATTGAGGGGCGGCTTAACGTTCGTTTAAGGTAATGGTTCATATAGTCCCGCTTCGATTATCCTGTCGGCTTCTGCATATGATAAAACTGTACCACTAATATCGTTTCCTCTTTTATCAAGATAGATAGTTTTATTTCTCCAATCAGGAAAATCTGCACTTGCGATATTTTTGATTCCATACTTCCGTACCAGAATATCGTCAATTGAACTATAGCCATCAGTTGGTGCAATAAGTGTCATGGTTACTATTTTCTCCTACCCTACCATACTTATTGTCTTCCGAACATCCTCTAACGTTTGGAGCACGTGAACGTTGTAGATGTTCGAGAGAATCTATATTGGCGCATAAAAAAAGCCCTGCGTATATGCAGAGCTTCATAAATTACTGAGATACCTTTTTTCTTTCAAGGGCTTCTCTTTGTTTTTGTCTGGGGTCATCAATATATAACTTTCTCATATATGGATCCCAATTAAGCCAACACCCTTCTTTGTCTCTCAGGTTTAAATCAGCACCATGGATCATTTTTCCTTTATAAGCGTTAAACTGAGTTCCATCTAAAAGGACAATGTCGGAAAGATTAAAAGTAATATTCCCGCCACAATAAAATTCATACAAGTTCTCTGGGTCAGGATATTCCTTCTTTCTACTTTCACCAAAGTTAGCAATTTCTTCTAAGCTGAACTTTGGACCAAAAAAGCATCCCAACAGAACATCACCGACATACCTTTGAGAATAAGAACCAGGCGGAGCACTTTTTACATAAAGCTCCTCGAAACTTGTTTCAGGCCAAGTATTTTTCTCTATTATATTCATGATAAATAATTTTGTTCTACTCTACCTGCTCTATTTGACAAAGTCAAGGTTGGGTTGTAAGGTGACGGAAACTAAAAAAGAATAAAATGAAACAATCACATATTGCTTTAATCGTATCTCCTAGCGACCAGGAAATAGTAGCCGTCCCATGGTTGCGAGAACCAACAGAACCAACTCATTCAGGTTTTACCAACGAAGAGACCGAAATAATGAATCATTACCATAGGCAGTGGAGGAAGTATGACGAGGAATTAAAATTGGCAATAAAATGCGACCAAAGCGTTGCAATTAAAATCCTCAAGGAGCAATACCCCGATAGAAAGGTATTCCCGCATATCAGAGTTCATTACAATATTACCGATGTGACACTTGGTGAATTATTGGGAAAACCGAGAAGAAACTTTGTAGCAGGAGAAACAGTGACCTGCATGTATGCATCACGATTGCCTCAAAATGAAATCCGACCGAATCTCACATCAGGAAAGGAGTACCCATTGCAAAAGGTAATAATCGACAGCAAAGGCAACCAACATTTTGATGTGGGATTGAAATCCCACTATGCTTATATCAGAAGCTATGAAACTGGCGAACAACTACCTGATGGTGACAAAATTCACTGGTGCCACCCTTTCAGGTTTATCTAATACTCACAAAGCCCCTAATGGGGCTTTTTTATTACCCCAAACTTATTTGAACCACGACCCCACTTCGTTTTGCCGGAATGTGTTTTTCAACAAGGCGGTGACCTTGTACTGTGCTACACTTCCAAATAATGAAATGGCTTATACCTTTGGGAATTCTTATAGTCTTTGAACTCATCGCAGATATTCTTGCAAAAAATTGGTCAGTAAAAGGTGGGTGGATTCTGGCAACAGGAGCACTCGTAGCCTACTTGCTTGGGAATACATTTTGGCTTTTTGCTTTAAAAAATGGTTCGGGGTTGGCAAAGGGTGCCGTTATCTTTTCTATTGTTTCTGCTATTATTGCGATCGGCCTAGGAGTTTTGTTTTATAAAGAAAGCTTAACAAAGATCCAGTATATAGGAGTCCTTCTTGGCCTTATATCTTTGGTATTTATTTTTTGGGAATAGCGTTTTGCGTTATACTACTCCTATGAACGACACTATATTTGGCAAAATTATCAGAGGAGAAATACCGGCAACAAAGGTGTACGAGGATGAACACTTCCTCGCATTTCTCGATATTAGCCCTGTCATGAAGGGTCATACGCTCCTCATACCAAAAGCGCACTATACATGGATCCACGAAGTCCCCGATGAAACCATTGCTGCAATTTTTGTAAAAGCAAAAGAGCTCATCACTGCGATGCGCAAAGGTATTCCGTGTGATTACGTACAACTTGGCGTCGTCGGCAACGAAGTTCCCCATTTTCATATCCACCTCATTCCTCGCTACCTCGAAGGTGAAGTTCATATTTCAAGTCGCCCGCATGTTTCGTATGAAAATCCTGACGAAATGAATACATTCGCAGAAAAAATAAAGAATGGACTAGCACAATAAAAATGGCCAGTGATAAATATCACCGGCCTTTTGTTTACCTCTGAAACCACAAGAAATATATTGAGTTATGTACTTTATTTTAAGAACAGTGGTAAAAATAAGGGGCCAGGATAAAAATCCAGCCCCGTTTTAAAATCCAATATCCTATGAAAAACCTGGCATCAGTGTAACACAAAATGTAGCATGCGCAAATGAAAAAACCCGGAGCATTGCCGGGCTTTTTATAATATTGGATTTGGTTTGACAGGCTTTCCAGGAAAATGATAGGCGTGGTTTCCTGTATATTCTATACCCCTTACCCGACGATAACAAGGGTTGTTATTTGATTGCAATAATCCCTGGGAGCGTTCCTGTTGCCAAAAAATCAAGTGTTGCTCCACCGCCCGTTGAGACAAAGATTCGCTTGTCAGGATTCTTGTTCAGCAATTTTTCAATGACTGCACCCGTATCTCCTCCGCCGATAATTGCTGCTGTCTTGCTCCCCATGATTGCAGTTGCAAGACCAGTTGTACCCTTGGTAAATCCTTTTTCGTACCAACCAGTTGGACCATTCCAGACGACAAGCTTTGCTTTCATGATCTCTTTGACAATGAGTTTCACACTCTCCGGACCGATATCGACGATGACATCATTCTTCTCTATTTCAACAGGAGTTACTCCGAGCTTCTTTGTACCGCGCGTCACGATGACGTCGATTGGGAGAAGAAGCTTTTCACTCTTGAGGAGTTTCTTGATCGGTGCATCAAATCCATCTTCGACGACTGATTTGCCGACTTCAAATTCTGCGACTTTGTAAAAGTTGTTGAGAATAGCACCTGCAATGACGATCTTGTCAGCCTTTTCATTAAATTGTTTCAAGAGTGGAATCTTGGTTTCAAACTTGGCACCACCGAGGATGAAAAGAAATGGGTGCTTTGTATTGTTCACAGCACTCGTGAGCGCTTTGACTTCCTGCTCGAGCTGACATCCTGCATATGATGGCAAGTACTTCGCAATACCGACAACAGAAGCATGTGCTCGATGTGATACGGAGAATGCATCGTTTACAAAATACGCTCCGTATGACGCAAGTAGTTTTGCAAATGAAGCAGTATTTTTCTCTTCACCTTCATAGCGACGAATATTTTCAAAAAGAATGACCGTACCACTCGGGACCTCGCCGATGATCCCGTGAGTGCGCGTATCGAGGATGTCATGAGTTATGAATACTATCTTTGTATACTTCTTGGAAAGGAATGTGGCAACAGGTCGCAAGGTATCAGCCCCTTTGCCAAGGTGCGCGATGAGTATCGGTGTGCCACCTTTTTTCAAGATTGTGTCTATGGTTGCATAACTTGCTTCGATACGGCGCGAATCTACAATTTTATTACCCTTGAGAGGAACGTTGAAATCTACTCGAACGAGAACCTGTGCGCCATTGAGTTTGGGAAGTTTTGATACTGATTGCATATTATTGTTCGATTTTTGATAGACTGTCGGCTATCTTTGCGAAGCGTTTTGGCTCAAGACTGACTCGTCCGACCAAAAGGCCGTCGGCGCCTCCCTCTCGTATAAAGGTATGTCCATTTGTTTCGTTGACTGAGCCGCCATACAAGATAGTGATACTCGCAGCAATTTTTTCATCATAGAGATCTGCGATGATCTTGCGGATAAAGATAATCATCTCGAGTGACTCTCCTGGTGTTGCTTCTCTATCAGCGGCTTCGCCAATCGCCCAAATCGGCTCATAGGCAATGACGAGACGCTTCAGAGTTGATTTCGGAACATTCTCAAGCGCACTTTCAATCTGATCTTTGATAATACTCAGATACCACCCCTGTGTGTCGCGTGTTTTTTCGCCTACACAGAGGATAGGAATTATTTTTTTATCAAGGAGGGCATGGAGCTGTTGCTGAACTGTTTCGTTTGTTTCGCCTTGGGCACGACTTTCTGAGTGTCCAACAATACAGTAGCTGCATCCTACAGCGCGAAGCATACTAGCACTGATCAATCCAGTGGAAGCAATGGTAGTAGTTGCTGCCACTGTTTGTCCTCCTATCAAAAGTGTTTTTGTCGCTTTCGCCAAGTGTCCTATATGGACATAGGGCACACAGACAACAATAGTGACGCCCTTTTTATATGTACGAGCAATACCTGCCGTTGCTTTTGCAAGCGCTACTGCTTGTACTGGTGTATCTGGCGCCATCTTCCAGTTCGCGATCAAGAGTTTCATCGTCTCAGTATACCACGAGTAGTTATTGGGTCTCTCGCCATGAATCGATAGTCCATGAACCGGATGGACCACTGGTGAAGTTCATATTTGCAAGGCCGCTCTCATATGTTATTTGTGTTGCACCAGAAAGATTGATTGCATATCCTGTGGCTTGCTTGGCGCTTGCGCTTCCGCTAAATGCAATAGTGCCGTTTTGCGCAACCAAGACCACCGCGCCTGCTGCACCGCTAATATCAATTGCTTTTGCACTTGCACAGGACGAACTGGTCGGGCAATCGGAGAGTGAGACAAGCATAATATAACTACCCGCAGTACCTGAACCTGTGACCGGAGAAGAGCCAGCAATCGTCACTCGGCCATCGACTATAACCACACCGCTCCCTGATCCATACGCACTAGAAAGTTTCATGATCGCAGCTCCATTGATAGTAAGATTACCAGTCACCCAGAGAGTACCCGTCACTGTAAGTATGCCGCTTCCTCCGACAGAAAGATCGCCCACTATTTTTCTGGGTCCAAGGCTTTGGGTGGATGACCCAGCAACGGTTACGTTTCCCGTGGTCGTACCTCCTGCCACAGCTGCATCTTTCCAGCTTGCAATATTACTATCTGATACTGGCCATGGTTGCTCTGTAGGGATCGCTTGAGAAGTATTGCAGGATTTATTGTTCCCGGTTCCACTTTGGCAATAAATAACTCCTGTTGCATTCACATAATCGACAGTCTGAGCTGATGCGCTTCCGATACCTCCTGTTCCGATACGAAATTGGTTCCACTGACTCAAACTGCTTCCAAATATTCTACCGGTCTGACCTCCGGTGAAAATTTTGAAAAAATAATCAAGTGTTGCAGGAGTTGTAGAGTTCCAGATACCACCACGCTGCCCAATTTTTCCAACACCAGAGACATATCCGCTCGTATTTGCCGCACTAATATAGTAATTACTTGCAGAAGTTGCCGCATCAACTACAAGCCAATATACTACCCCTGTTTGCAGAGTTGGGTTGGTGGTAAATATTGCATCAACCCAACCAAAACTTGTACCTACTAATGATGCGGAGAGTGGCGCTTGGGCCAGTATCACAGTTCCTGGTACACCACCATTATCAGCGACAATATATATTGTCGCATTTGAAGGGGTGCCTATTTTTCGTACACGGAGCTGTAGTTTGTTCAGTGGTGCCTCTGCCACGACCACAAAGCTCTGTCCCATATCTTGTGTACTATTTGTGGTACCAAAAGATATTTCTGTTACCGCCCCCGTATCATTTATTTGATCTGCAGTCAGAGATGCACTGTTTGCAGCAAGTGCGCTTCCTGTGATAAATGAACTGCTCGTGCCCGTGATGTCACCATTGGCATACACGCTTCCATTGATTCCAGAACTTCCCGTAAGTGTCATACCCCCCTGTCCAACCTGAACCCCATAATTAAATGAAACCCCTGCACCTTGAGATAGCGTCATTTCAATAGTCCGATTTCGGTTATTGGTATTTCCCATTGATGCAATCTGTTTACCTCCTCCAGTGATATCCGTCACGGTCGTTGTAGTGGTTTGAGTACCAAGGACAAGGGATTCGCTTGAAGAAACTTGTTTTGACACAAGCATTCGATAGTAGACATCTTCAATGCCGGATTCAGCAATAAAATAACTTCGCTTCGATTCAAGGTTGTTGGTCGCAACGCGATTGGCCCGAATGACGGGCGCAACAAGTCCGGACGCAATCGAGAGTGAGATAGCAACGAAAAGTACCATCGTGATGATGAGTGCGCTCCCCGCCTGAGATGTATGAGAGTATAAAAATTTTTTTTGCATATTATTGACCTCGCAATACTATAGTCGAATAAAATGACGCGCTGATCGGTATACCCTTGGTGGTCGACAAAACAAGTGTCGTTTTGACTCCTTGTCCGACCGGTGTCGTCAATGAACAAAATGTAAGTGAAGTAACACTCACTTCAGTAGTCGACAGGTCAACTGCACCCGCTCCATCGGTTACAAGTTGTGCCTTAGCATCCGCGACCATAAATACATTGGTGTGACTCGTCCCCCCCGAATCGGTACTGGCGATACTCAGAGTCCCTGGTGTTGTTGCACATGCACTCGTCGTTGCAGTTGTTCCATTTCGAAGCTCTCGAGTGATACGTTCCATGACAAATTCACCATTAGTCTGCAATGCTCGATAGCTTTGTGCCTGGGTATACGTCTTCATTACCGTAACAAGCGATTGGATCAACACAACGGAAAGAAATGCAAAAAGCGCAATATAGATTAAAAGTTCGAGCACTGAATATCCATGTTGAGATGTTTTCATATTATCGAATGTTTGCGACATATAATTGAAGAGCTTCTGATCGGGCGACCCCTCCTACGGTCCACGTCGTTGTCACCGTCACCTTCCTCGTCCCTGTATCGATAGTACCTCCACTTGCCACAATATCATCGTTGCCATCGCGAGAAACTGCAGAAAAGACAATCGTACGAGTGAAAATGTCGGTCGTCTGGGGAGTAGTGGTTAGTGACCACGTTGTTCCACTCCACGAGAGATAATATATTGTTTCGTTGCTGAGGGCTGCAAGTGTTGCCCATCCCCCATCTCGAATTGCCTTGACTGCTTCTGCACCTTCTTCCAATAGATAACTTACCTGTGTCCGCTCGAGACTTCGCTGCGACACTTCGACACTATCTTGAATTGATCCCAACAACAAGATGAGTACTACCGCAATGACTGCAGCCGCGACGACGACCTCAATGAGAAAAAATCCGTTGTGGTGGTGTTTCATATTAGTTGCGAGTTATAGTCCCCGATGAAGTGACCGTAACAATACGTGATGTTCCGTCAGGGAGACTCAGTGTTATTGTACCACTTGCACTTGCTGTTCCGGTAAGTCGCGCAAATAAAATAGTACTTCCTCCACCAAGCGACCATGCGGCACTAACAGGGGTCTCGAGGCTAACTGCTTCGTTTGTACTCGCACCACTACTATAGGTAGTCCCAGTAAAAAGTATAATGCGATCACTTTCAATACGAACACCATACGCCGTGTTCCCCACCGCCGCCAATGTTTTAGTACGAGCGTCCTGCAGGACTGCAACGACCGCATTGGTACTATTTTGAAGTGCCTGCTGTTGTCGAAAACTAGAAAGCGGGATCACAACAACTGCAATGAGTAGGCCAATGACTGCAACCACTACAATGAGCTCGAGTGCGCTTACTCCCGACTGTTTTGTATAAGGGAAATGCATATCTATTGAATACTATCCATAATAGAGTACATCGGAGAGAGCATCGACACCGCAAAAAATCCAACACCTGCCCCAATGAATATCATGAGTACCGGCTCAATGATAGTAGAGAGGTCTTTGGTCTTGGCATCCACTTCTCCTTCATAAAAATTCGCAATATCTAACAACATACCCGAGAGTTTTCCGGTCTCTTCACCGACTTCCATCATTTCTCCTACCATGACCGGATAAAATTTCGTATAGCGCTTGAATACTCCGGACATAGGTTCCCCTTTTTCTACGGCTGCTTGGACTTCGGCAAGAATACTTTTGTAGTAGCTATTTTGCACAACCTCTTGGGTAATAACAATCGCGCGGCTAATACTCACTCCTGAAGTAAGGAGAGATGAAAATGTTCTCGCAGTACGCGCTGCATTGATCTCTTGGACAAGCACTCCCAATACGGGCGCATGGACACTTACATAATCAATCATGCGCCGAGTCTGCGGCAATCGAAATGCCATATATATACCTCCGACAAATACAGCGAGCCCGATAGCCAAGAGCCCGAGATGGTTACTGATGAGATCACTAATACCAACAACAATCTTGGTCGAAGTAGGCAACTCAGTGCCCAACTCTTTAAATGTCTTGATGAGAGTTGGCACCACATAAATAAACATCAATATAGCAATGAGAACGATGGCGCTGATGATGATAAGCGGATACATGAGAGCGCTTTTGACCTTCCGATTAAGCGCATAGCTCTTCTCGAGATTAAGTCCAATCTCCGAAAGCGCGTTGGGCATACCTCCCGATTCTTCTCCCGCACGTACCATCGCAACGAAAAGTGATGAAAAAACTTTAGGGAATTTTGCCAGACCATCAGAAAATGTACCTCCTTTATCGATGGTATCAAGCAGGGTTGCGATGACACTTTTGAAATAGACATTCGTTGTCTGTTTTGTGAGGACTTCCAATGACCGAGAGAGTGGCAACCCCGCTCGAAGCATGCCAGAAATATTCTTTGTAAATATGATTTTCTCCGACAACTTGACTCGCTTGAACAATGTAATGGAGCCGGTAAATGAAAACCCATCTTTTTGATCAACGGTCATGGGTACTATCCCAGTATCACGAATACTTACAATCGCTTCCGCTTTATCATTTGCAACAATACTCCCCGAAACAATAGTGCCGGATGTATCTCGACCTTTATAGATAAACTTCATATGTATAGTGTAGCAAATTAACGCTATTCACTCACCACGCGGAGAACTTCTTCGAGCGTTGTCTTACCTTGGACCGCTTGGAAGATCCCATCTTCGAGCATAGTCATCATACCTTCCGCCTTTGCCTGTGTTTCGATTTCATCAGACGTCCCTGAGCGAAGAATGATTTCTTTGACAGCGGTACTCACTTTCAAGACTTCGTGGATACCGATACGGCCCTTGAACCCATCATCACTCTCTTCGCTTTTCTTTTGTTTATAAAATGCCACGTCTTTCCATTTCGTACCCTTTTTCATGATTTTTTCTGCAATCAAAAAATCCATCATACGATCCATATCAACTATTTTCTCGAGCGCCTTGTACTCTGTATCAGAGAGGAAATACTGCTCTTTGGCATTCGTCAGTCGACGAACGAGACGCTGAGCGATGATCGTCTTTGCGGTAGAGACGATGAGAAATGGCTCAACCCCCATATCGACAAGTCTCGGTATGGCCCCCGCTGCAGAGTTGGTGTGAATCGTTGAGAGCACCAAGTGTCCTGTCAGTGCTGCATTCACTGCAAGCGATGCTGTCTCGCCATCACGAATCTCACCGACCATGATGATGTTGGGGTCTTGTCGCAAAAGTGCACGGAGCCCGTTTGCAAATGTCATACCAATATCACTCTTGACCTGCGTCTGGTTGATGCGCGGCATCTGATACTCGATAGGATCTTCGACCGTGGAGATGTTGACCGTAGGTGTATTTAAAATATCGAGCAGGGTGTAGAGCGTCGTCGTCTTTCCTGATCCTGTTGGCCCAGAGGCAAGCACGATACCAGAGTGTTGTTGAAGTCCTGCATGGATCTCCTCCAGTCCTTCCCCATGAAATCCAAGTCCCTCGAGAGTAAACCCGTGAGATGATTCGCGCAGTATACGAACAACAGTTTTTTCACCGTAGTAGGTTGGCAGTGTAGAGACACGAAACGATACGGGTTGTTCATCAAGCACGATCTTAAATCGCCCATCCTGTGGGAGTCGTTTTTCATCGAGCTTCAGATTCGAAAGCACTTTGATACGTGCAGTGATTGCATTTCCTGAGTCTTTGGGAAGCACCATTGCATCGTGCAAAATACCATCAATACGATACCGTACGATGAGGTCGTGTTCTCCTGGTTCAATATGTACGTCAGATGCACCCTGGGTAATCGCATGAGAAATCAGCGAGTCGACTATTTTAACGACTGGCAACTCTTCTGCCATCTCCTTGAGATCATGCTCGCTCACCTCGCCATTGGTTGATTCATCGAGCTTTGCGAGTGCAGGGGCTTCTTTTTGGATGATTGCATCAAACTCAGCTTGCAGAGTTTTTTTATACTGCTGGAGAACTGACTTGATGGATTCGGAGTCAGTCATCCGTGGTTTAATCCGAAGACCAGTTTTCTTTTTGATGAAGTCAATCGCAGCGAGGTTCCCAATATCCAACAATGCAATCTCGAGATCTGCACCCTGCTTGCGATATGCGACGACGTTGTATTTGCGAGCAATAGGTTCCGGAATAAGCGAGAGTACTTCGTGCGGGATTTTTTCTGTGACAAGCCCTATAAACGGAATACCGAGAACATACGCCTCAAGACGTTTTACTTCACTTTCTTTGACCTTGCCATTTTTGAGAATAAATTCAGAGAGCGTTTGTGGTGTGCTCTTGCGCTCTGCATCAAACTGCGCCAAATCATCGAGCGACACAATATTTGTATCGAGCAACATGTTACGCAATTTCAGCTCATCAACAATCATAGCTACAGTGTAGCATGCAATAAAAAACTCTCTCGCACCTAGTTACACAAGACCAGTACTCCTTCGGGGGTAGCGCACACTTCTTTTGAATTATTGTTCGCCAAAAGATCGGAGCGAAGGTAGCTCGTCGCATTGATACCACCAGTACCAACGATGTTGACCGTATCGGTCCCCCCAAATGAAACGGTTGAATTCACATCTGAAGGTGTCCCACCACGCACAACACCTGCCAAGAAAAGATTTTGGTCAAATTGCGCGTTAGACTCAGCCATAAAGGTTCCGACATGAAGATCTCCGTTTCGCGTCTGATCCACAGAGCCTGTGTTAATTGGGATATGTACATAGGTACCACTGGGAACAGTACTAGCAGTAGGCTCACTCCATGCTGCGTGGACATAGCTTGCACCAAGCGCAAGTAGTACACCAAGGGTAATGATTCGAATATTGGTACCGAGTGTTTGTTTTAGAGTGGTCATAGTATTTATTGTGCGCAAAGAATTAAAATCCCAGTCCCCGCCTCAGCACATACCTTGCGAAGCTCTGGTCCTGAATGCACTAAGTTTGAATCTGGTCCTGTTGATTGCATTTGAAGTCGTGTTGCAAATCCTCCCGTAATCACTGCATCGACGTCAAACTGAGTGAGTCCAAAACGGACAGTCGACTCTGCTCCTGGTGTTATCTGCTGCCCATGCACTATCCCTTCAAAGAAAACACTCTTTTGCATTTGCGCACTCATGAGAACGAGAAGCTCTTTGACCGATAGTCCTCCGAGATCTCCTGTTCCTTTTGATTGACTCGTAAAACCAACGTTAATAGGTAACAGCGTGTTGTTGCCCGCTGAGAAATTGCTCGGCATACTCGGAGACCCAATCGTTGCGTGAGCATACTGCGCACCCACAGCGAGGACAATACCGAGAGCAAGGATGGATAGATTTTTGAATATCATGTGTTTCATACTGTATAGATACTAAATATATTACGGATGCTGTTCGACACAAACCCTACCTCCCGGCATCATTACCGGAGTAACCGCTGACACGTAGCCGTCATAAAATCCGAACGGATCGTTGACCTCACACCCGATACCGGTACCACAGCTCTGTCCCGTATCGTCATAGCTAATAGTACTATTTGATGGCATTGTATACGTGATATTTCGCTCAATCCCAGTTGCCACTTCTGGCGTTGCCTTTCCAATAAGTGTGACCGTGACCGTAAACGCTGGGTGTGCTGGTGATAGTCCCGTATACGTCACCCTTCCCCAACGAGCATTTCCGACAAAGGCGAGATTTGCCGCACAGGTAGTATCGAGCACGCACTGTCCGTTGATCAAGACATATCCCGGCTGACACTCTGGTGAAATATCTGGAGGACAAATCTTGAGCGTACCGTTGATATCTGCACACACTTCCCCTCCCGTAGCGAGACTTGCTGTTTGAAAATCTTCATCTATCGTCGCGCTCCCCGTCGCATCAACAGACACCGTGTTACCTGTCCCCCCAAAACTAATGACTGATCCGAGAACATTTGGGTTTGCGCCCGCTACGAAGCCTTTGATGTAGGTGTTACCACGAAACCATGCATTCCCTCGAGCTTCAAACGTACTTTGGAGCGTGAGTGCAGCATCTTTTACCTGATCAATCGATCCGATTGTGATAGGTACCGCTTCTTTGCTGTCTTCGGTTGGTCCGGCGACTGGATTTTGATAGGTCGTAAAGTTCGTCACCGAAGCACCAGATATTGTCGCAAGTCCAATAAGGAATCCGAATACAATGAGTGCTGATGTGATGGTGTGTTTTTTCATATATATGGTTATTGACGTAACTGGTTAAGTGCGGACTCTCGCTCCGTTGATGTTAGTTCTGGTTGTGTAGGGGGTGTTTGCTTCAGTGCATTGATCATAGCTGCCTGCTCTTCACTTGTTGTAGTTACAGGAACAGATACTCCTCGAAGAAGCTGTTCTACTTCTTCGGGGCTTTGTGTCATACCTTTCTTGTAGACATACACATAGGCAAATACGGCACCGATCACAACAATGAGGCCGAGTGCGAAAAGGAGTGCTCGGCGATTGTGCTCGGTGCTCATACTTTCTACAGGGGTTTCAGTACTGCGTACTACTGGTATTGTTGTATCTCCTTCATTCATATATATAAGTATACATTAAAATTCATTATACTCTGGCTTCACGCAGATATACTTACTGTCGAGAACATACCCTGCGACGCAGAGACATCTCCCATCGGGAAGCTTGCGGTATGGACGACTTGGAGGGGTTGTCATTCCTACTTGAACCTCTATATCATCTGGAATATTGGTGCACTGACCTGTCCCTCCACCAGGACAGGTATTTGGGTCAGTACAAATATCACAGATTGGATCTTCGTGTGTAGTGCACCAACACACAGAACCTACGGTAGAACATTCATCAGCACAATACGCTGGTGGCATGTCTTCCTTACAGAGATCTTGACACTCCTTCGTGCCATAGTTCGCAGGGTTCTCGCACCAACAATCATCTCCCTGTTCACACGGGCCCTGACACTCAGGGAGCCAAGGTTTTACCTCACAACGCTCTTTACACTCATCATCACCTGCATGCGCTGGATCTAGACACCAACATGGCTGACCTGGGAGGCAACTGTTTTGCTCGCTTGGATCATATGGGTCATAACTAGCATCGTTGAGAGGATCGCCATCAGTGTGGCAACCTGGGTCTTCGATGTCTATAAGAGTATCTTCGGTATCGAGGTTATCGATATCATCACTACACTCGTATACTTCAGTTGGTCGGTATTTTACCTGTGAGAAATCAACCCATCCAACCACAGTAGACCCCCAAGCAAATCCACTCATATCGAGGTAGTTGGGGTTGTTTGGATCGATCGTGTCAAACCGGATACCGAACGGTGCATCATCAGAAGTATCGCTATCGGCGAGCGAAATGAAACCGTCCCATCCTCCTGTATTTTGAGGGAGCATCACTGTTCCAGAACAAGAAGTGCCGGCAAACACAGAACATGCACGTGCCCACCCCTTCATTCTACTTGAAGCAATATCCAAACGCGCCTGACAGTTTGGGTCATCAGGATTCGTATCCGGACATCCGCTCGTAGCAGCGGGTTCGAAACTTATCCAGCCGATATTTGCTGACCATGCATAGCCGCGTATCGTACGGACACTCCCTGTTGGCTCAACATTCACCCCATAGTTTACGCCTGTACATGCCCCACCAAATGTACAGTTGTTCATTTTGATCCACCCGATATTTGCTGACCATGCGTAGCCATACATGTTGTCTGCTGGACTTGCGTGCGTAACCGGTACTGCACCAAAGAAAAACGCGATTGCACATACGATTGCTGCAACAGTGAGCATGCGTGTGTTGCGGCTTCGTGATCGTGCAAAATGCAAAATAGTATTCATATTGATAGTAAGTATACCGTATGCTATAATGCAATCGCAAGTAGTAGTCCCGCAAAAGCGGGAATTTCTGTTAATAACTCACCATACCTTGCACCACATTAGCAAAATATAATAACAAAAAAATATATGTTAGACATCAAAGCACTCAAATTAGCACTCGAACAACTCGAAACAGAACGCCGTATCGGCCGTGACAAGCTCATCGACGCAATCGAGCAGTCACT
The DNA here is from genome assembly GCA_018060905.1 of Minisyncoccota bacterium. Lineage (GTDB taxonomy): Bacteria > Patescibacteriota > Minisyncoccia > Phycocordibacterales > UBA9973 > UBA4124. The sequence continues at coordinate 909 of JAGOVD010000004.1, read as the reverse complement.
CGCCGCTGCGTACAAGAAAGAATACGGCAAAAAGGGGCAGGTCGTCCGCGCATCTATCAATCTCGATGCAGGCACTGTCTCATTTGAACAGGTGAAAACGGTCGTTGATGACACCCTCGTCCGGTTTACCGAAGAACCAGAGAGTGATACCGACGAACGCGAACACTACAGTGAAGAAAAGCACATCCTCCTAGACGATGCGCGCATCATGAAGACCGATGCCGCTATTGGAGACGAGATAGCCTTTTCACTCGAACCCAAAGAAGACTTTGGACGTATTGCTGCGCAAACCGCAAAACAAGTCATCATGCAACGTATCCGTGAAGCAGAGCGCACCTCAATCCTCGATGAATTTGGTACCAAAGAAGGTGACATCATCAGTGGACACATCCAAAAGGTAGAGCGCGGTATGGTGTATGTGGATTTCAATCGAGCGACTGGCGTTATCCCGCCGAACGAGCAGATCCCTGGTGAGCGATACGTGCGTGGTGCACGCATCCGTGGCTACCTCTACCATGTCGAGGAATCTCCTCGTGGTATCACCCTGCGTATTTCTCGCACGCACCCTAAATTCCTCGAGAAACTCTTTGCGTATGAATCTCCAGAAGTTGCGAGCGGTGTAGTCGTCATCAAGGCAATCGCGCGCGAACCAGGAAGTCGTTCAAAGATAGCGGTATGGACAGAAGACGGCAACATCGATCCAGTCGGATCATGTGTTGGACAAAAAGGCGTCCGTGTCTCGACTGTCATGAACGAGCTCGGCGGTGAAAAGATCGACATCATCGAATGGTCGCCAAATACCGAAGAATTCATCCAGAAGTCTCTCTCTCCTGCAAAAGTGCTCGATCTGGAACTCATCGACGCAGAACACAAGGCAACGATCGAAGTTACCCCTGATCAACTCTCACT